>JAZLEE010000247.1:0-5187 GCA_045615085.1 Candidatus Aphodosoma sp.
CCTGAAATGGGAACACTCAATTCTGCCGAAAGCCGTGTGAATATTGCTAAAATCGATTTCGAACAAGCCAAGATAGACTACGACCGTGCCGATAAATTGTTTGAGAAAAAGGTGCTTTCTGCTGAAGAGTTTGAGAAAGAGCGTGTAGCATATAACAAGGCGAAAGAGGAGTATCAGAATGCTGTGGACAATCTCGAGATTATCCGCGATGGTATTGCCAAGAGTTCAGGTGGTTATAGCAATACTCAAATTCGTGCTACCATTTCGGGTTTGATTCTCGATGTGCCTGTAAAGATAGGTAACTCGGTAATACAGAGCAACAACTTCAACGATGGTACAACTATCTGCACTATTGCCGACATGGGCGATATGATATTCAAAGGTAGCATCGACGAGAGCGAGGTTGGTCGCATTCGCGAAGGTTTGCCTATTGTGCTCACTATCGGTGCGTTGCAAGATATGAAATTCGATGCTGTGCTTGAGTACGTTTCTCCTAAAGGCGTAGAAGAGAGTGGAGCTGTGATGTTCGAAATCAAGGCTGCGGCTCAAATACCCGACAGTGTTATGGTGCGTGCCGGTTATAGTGCTAATGCCGAGATTATCTTGATGCAACGCAACAATGTTCTTGCTATACCTGAAGGTGTAGTCGAAATGGTTGGCGACTCTGCCTTTGTATATCAATTAGATACCACAATCACAGCAGAGCAAAAATTCAATCGTGTGCCTGTCACTATTGGCATGTCAGATGGTCTTAATATCGAACTCATCGATGGCATAGAACCTAATGCTCGCCTTCGAGGCAACCTTAAATAGGGAACAGGGAATAAGGAATAGGGAACCGAAGGTCTTTGAGCTTTGGCGAAAAAATAAGGGTTAATGATTTTGTTAATTATGTTATTCTGTCTTTTTTTATTATGAGAAAAATATTAATTATATTGTTGTCTGTGTTAGCAACTATGGCGGCTAATGCTCAAGGTTGGACTCTCGACTCTTGTATCTTGTATGCTCAACAACAGAGTTATAGTGTCATTCGTGCAAATATGGCTGTCAAGAATGCCGAAATTGCTGAACGCAGTGCACGCCTTGCTATGACGCCATCTGTCAATGCTGGCATTGGCGAGAATCTCTCGTTTGGTTTGGTCGAAGGTGTGAACAATGTGCGTGAAAATCGCACTCAGTCAACCACTTCTTTCAATGCTTCTGTCTCTATGCCTCTATTCACAGGTCTGCGTGTTACCAACCAAATCAAACGCACTGGAGCAGAACTACAAGCAGCTTTGGCTGAGGTCGAAACTGCTAAAGAGAATGTCGAACTTAATGTGATAACTTACTATCTACAAGCAATCTACTACCGCGAAATGCAATCGGTGCAAAAACAGCAGTTGGCTCTCTCTGAGCAGTTATTCGAACGCACTCAACTCCTTGTTGCCGAAGGTCGTAAAAGTGAGAGTGAACTCTACGAGGTTGAGGCGCAAGTAGCCCAAAATCGTCAAGCATTGACCGAAGCCGAAAATAGCTATCGTCTTGCTCTTGTCGATCTTTGTCAGTTAATTAATTATAAAGATGTGGAAGGATTTGTGAGTGAGATGTCCGACTTGTCCGACCAGTCTGACTTGTCCGATATGTCCGACTCTCAATTCTCCACTCTTCTCCCAACTCCCGAAGATGTTTTTGCTCATGCAGTAGCCAATCGCCCATCAATTGAGGCTCAACGCAATAGGGTAGCAAGTGCCGAATTTGCTGTCAAAGAAACTAAGGCTGAGTTCTATCCTCAACTCAACCTCAATGCCTCTTGGGGTACAGGCTATTATCACACATTCAATGGCAACAATCCCGCATTTGGCAATCAGTTTGTCGATAATGGTAGCGAGGTGATAGGCCTCTCGTTGAATATTCCAATCTACAATCGCATGCAAGTGCGCCATGCTGTTAAACGTCAGCAAATTGCTTTGGATGAAGCTCGCCTCTCAGAGCAAGAAATCACCGACCGTCTTTACAAAGATATTCAGTCTGCATACTATAATGCCCTTGCTGCAAAAAGTAAATATGAAGCAGCAGAGAAAAGTCGCGAAGCAGGTGTAAAGGCACTCGAATATGCCACTACCAAATACGAGTTAGGTCGCCTAAGTGCCTACGAATACAACGAGGCACAAACCCGTCTCTATCGTACCGAATCCGAACTTACTCAAGCCAAGTTCGAATATCTCCTCCGCATCCGCATCCTCGAGTTTTACACTAAATAATATCTACAAAAAAAGCATGTTAATCGCGCAGATTAATATGCTTTTTTATTTTGTGTAACATACAATAACTACTCGTCTAAAAATACAATAACCCCCACCCCTGCTTAAATATACTATACAGCAACCTTCAAGCAACCTTTACCCTACCTTCGTATACCCCTCTAAAATACAATAAGCCCCCCTCTTTTAAATTAGTTGAAAATATTCATAGTAAACATAAAAAATATGCAGAAGCCTAAAACTGTCCCCCTAAGTTAGGGGGACGAGAGCCTAGCTCGGAGGGGGTCTGTCAATCTATAGACACTTTATTATATTCAAAAGTCTTATATTTTTATCACTATCAATTTTATCTCTATCTTATCTCCATCTTCATTTGTAGCTTGAACCATTATCACATACAATCCTGCTGGTATCATTGCGCCGTCCTTTGTAATACCATCCCAAGTTATCTGCCCTTCAGTGTCAATAAGCCTATTGTCTACCATTTTGCACACATGTGCTCCATGTCGTGTATACACGTCAATTGTGGCGGTATATCCACTCTGAGGCAGTTGATAGTTAATTATCAACCAATCTTCGTACCCATCATTATTTGGGGAGAATCTATTTGTATCGAGCCAGAATGATTCATCTGATTCCGATTCTGAATCTTCAAAATATTGCGAATTCTCCCAACCTGCCGTGTTATATCCCACTGCCGATGATGCACTTTGCCAATTCTCAGCCTCTTGTGTGTTCCCCATTGGGTCTATGCGCTCGAGCGACACATTGTGTAAATCTTTTAGGGTAGGGTGGTGCCAAGCATTAGAGTAGTGCACCTCGTCTATAACTCTACCGCTTCTGTCCGTCAGCACAAGTTTCCCTTCTTTTGCCGCCATCGATGGCAATGTCATGTTTATGTATAGCGACTCATAATTTACTCCCCAACTGCATTTTAGCATTGCTGTGTCTGTAGTTACAACTATAAACGTGTGAGGCGCAACAATTCTTGAGTCTGAGACTATTATTTTCGAATTCTTGAGCATCCCACCCTCGTCTCTATTTGACAGCATCAAACCTTTGAGGTCGATGTAGAATTCACTATTATTGTATAACTCGATGAATTTACTTTGCCCATCGCTCACGTATGGCATCAATTCGTTGAACACAAGGTCCATATATTCAGCCTGATGAGGCAATGCTATCGCGATGGTAGTGTCGTTCATATATATGCCACTGATACACTGTATCCCCTCAAACGCCACCTCTATCGCTCTTGTCGAGTCGAGCCCCTCAGTAAGACTTATCTCTAATATCTCACGCTTAGGTTCAATCCAACCGAGTGATTTAATCGAGTTACCCGATATTTCAATATTCTTTTCCAACTCCACTATCTCTCCCCTCATCGGCTTGTTGAAATAGATATGCACCAATTTTTCATTCTCCACACCAACGCCAATTATACGTGGGATCATCACATCTGGCAATTCTTCTGCAATGCTATTTTTTTCTGCTGGCGTACCGCCTCGTGGGTCTATCGATGGTCCCCAAGTGTTTGCATTAGATAGCGGATTGTTTGGGTCTATTCTCTCAAGCGACCATCCACCATCGCCTTTAAATGGTTCTGAATCATACCAATCTGATGAATACTCCACAAACGAAATCGTATGGTTTTGTCTATTTTTCAATGTTAGTGTATTGCCGTCGTTATTGAGTGCTGGCATCGATTCTACTATGCATATTTTTTGCGAAATTGCCGACATCTCTACTGCTACATTATACGAGCATAGCACTGCATAGTCGTGTGCTTCAAGCACATATTCTCCAAGAGTTCCAATTTTTGCGGGTGTTTCAATTTTGCACTTCCCAAGGTTAACGGCTTCGTCTCTGTTATTATAAATTTCAATCCATTCCACCTCAGGCAACCCTACCGCAGGATTTGGCTTAGCCATAATCTCTGTTATCACTATATCTCCCTCCCCAATCATCTCTTCTTCTTCTGGTTTATCTCCACAATTCACTCTGTTCACTCTCAGATTATAAGGATTTTCTGGATTTTCAAAGAGAACAAATCCTGTTGATGTCGCATTTTGTAGAGACGCAATATTTTGCGTCTCAATTGGGTTGAATGTAATCTCTTTGTCATTTACCATGCATTCCAATTGCCACTCTTTGTTTTGCTTAGCGATTGCACATCTCAAATTTATCGAACCCGACGGGAGTATTGTTTTTGATTGAGTTATTATTTTTGTGTTTTTGTTTTCATGCACAAAATATATCAACCTATTTTCTGTATTAATCGTAAGATAAATCCCCTCTCCACTTCCAAGATTTGGCAATGTCGACATTAAGTAAAACCTAATCTCTCCTTCCGAATTTTCATTCATATCAAATGTCAAATCGCAACCCCACCAAGTGTTGTCGATGAGTGTGTTGGCTGTGCGGAACGACCCCTTTCTCAACGAACTATTTTCTACCTCGCCCGTAGGGTGCAATTCTACGGCATATCCATCCTCCGATGTCACTATTTGAGCCTCCATGTCGCTCATAAACCAACGCGGATTCTCCGTATAATTTCCATCCGAAAAGTCGTCGTAAAACTGCCCGAAACATACTGCCGAAAATAGCAAAAATATGGATGTTAAATAAATTTTCATAAACGTTTGAATATCTGAAAAAAAAATCTTAATTTTGCAACGTGGTGTGTTGTGTGTTGATGCATATAATCCATCGCAAATATACAATATTTAGTTTAATTCACAAAATAATTTATAAGTTACTATGAGAGTGGCAATTGTGGGCGCAAGTGGCGCCGTTGGACAAGAGTTTTTGCGTGTGTTAGCAGAACGAAATTTCCCTATTTCTGAGTTGAAATTGTTTGGTTCTTCACGCAGTGCAGGTCGTGAATACGATTTTTGCGGTCGTAAAATCAAGGTGCAAGAGTTGCGTCATGGCGATGATTTCA
>JAZLEE010000248.1:0-8870 GCA_045615085.1 Candidatus Aphodosoma sp.
CTATGTCAAAAAAAAATTACAACTTTGGGGATTGAAAATAAACCTTATTTATTTATTTTAATAAAACAATTTAATTTTATTTGACTATTTGATAGTCAGGTTTTTAAAAAAGAGTTGTACTGATATGGAAGAATTTAAAAATGAGAGAAAAGAGCAAGAAATTGTGTTCTCTAAGTCGGTAAAAGCAGGTAAACGTATTTATTACCTTGATGTGAAACGTAGTCGTAACAATGATTTATTTCTTGCAATCACTGAGAGTAAGAAGAAATTCGCAGAAGATGAAAATGCTCCTGTAATGTATGAAAAACACAAAATTTTCCTTTATAAAGAAGATTTTGAGAAATTTACAGATGCGTTGACAGAAATTATTGGTTTTATCAATGAAAACAATGCTGCAAATGGAGCACGTGATATTCGTGAGTTCCGTAGTTATCGTGCAGAACAACCAGTAGTTGCTGAGGTAGTTGAAGAGGCTGCGGCAGTAGAAGCTGCTCCTGCAACTGAAGAGAAAAAATATGATTTTGACGTAGATTTCGAAATCTAATAATTGAGTATTACGTATAAGAGTGTGTTTCTTGTTATGGGAAACACACTTTTTTTGTAAATAAATTTAGAAAAATTGTTTTTTAGGATAAGATAATATTTTATGTGTTTAATGTTTGGTGTTATAACTTTGTGAGTATTGCAAATGTGAGGTGTAAAGATGGCTGTTTTCTTAGGTATAGGTTGCTTGAAGGTAGCATAGTGGTTGGGAGAAGAATGTAGGAAAAAATATACTTTTTAATTGAGGGTTGTTTTGGGGAAAAGAGTAGTAGACTCTGAATTTTCGTAAAGAAAAAAGTCGACTTTGAGGGTCGACTTTTTTTGTTCATCATTAGGAATTAAAATTCGTAAATTTGTAATCCATACATGCCGTAAGCTACATATATGCGTCCATCAGGTCCTTTTTTAACAAAGTTAGCAGATTGTTTGATGTCAGTTTCGTTTGTTACAGAGGATGCACCGCGACCACGATAATTGAATTTTTTGATAGTGCGGTTGTATGTATTGCCATCAGCATCGGTGTAAATTGCGTTGCGGTCGAGGATAGCTAAACCATCGCCAGCGGCAAGATAGATATATTTTTCATCAACGTCTACGCCATTTGCGCTTTTCTTGCTACCACCGATTCTGTTGCCAGAGTAGTCGTATATAGCAAAGCCATTTTGACCTTTACAGATGTAGATGTACTCGTTATCGGCAATACAAACGTCTTTACCATCTGGTGGATATATTGAGCCTACTTCGAAAGAGAGTTCTTCTTCCATATTGGTGTTGTATATTGTTACAATGCCACGGTCGGTGTTGTTGAGAGTGATTATTTTACCTTTGTTTTCATTGTAATATACGTATTTGCCTTGGAAGTTATCAATGTTAGAATTGATGTGTTTTTTTGATTGGTTTGTATTGTCGTTGATATCGAATTTGTTGATACCTCCGTTGCTATAACCTGAGATAGTTATTAATTCGTTGTTGATACGTTCTACGCAATTAGCCGAGTAGCCGGTGAGGGAAATACGTGTTTCTTCGTATTGTTCTAATTCAGGGAATCTTCCGTCTGAGGTTAGGGCGATTTTGCTCAAAGCAGCGCCTACTTTATTGCTTGTTGTAGCAGAATAGAGTGTGCCATCAGAATAGATGATGTGGTTGTATTTGAACTCATCATTTTCCATTGATTGTTCGAAGAGAGAGCTTGTGATGTCGTATTTATCAATGCGGATAACGTCGATTATGCCACCAAAGTCGTCTTGGCTATCTACAGATGGACTAAATAGGTGTTGAGCATATTCCATATTTGTTTCTGGATTGGCATGCCAACTGAGATAGAGCATATCGCCATTGAAAGTGATGCTAGTAGCAGAGAATTTGTGAGAAGCAGAACCATCAGGAGGTAGGACTTCGACAACAGGTACTTCGCCAATTTCAGGGCGCCAACCATCTTCAGATGCAGGCAACCAACTATTGTCGGCAATCGAAACCGTAGATGGAACAACGAAGTTGTCTTCGTTTAGGATGGCTTTTTCGTCAGGGACATCATAGTAGAATTTGATGCGGAGGTTGCCTTCGAGATTTAGGTCGCCAGTGAAATTGCTACAAGGGAAACTAGCAGCAGCCACATCGCCAGGGACAGTAGTGTATTCGTTGCCACGGTCGAAATATAATTTGCCACCTACTTTGACAACAGATTTGTAAGATGATTTGATGCCATTAACAACAATGCGTTGGTCTCCTTTGTCGACAAACATACCATCGTTGACGATTTCGAACAAAGCATCTTTAAGGTTCATAGTTGCATTACCTTGATTAGTTACAAGGGAACCAGCTTGAAGGTATTTGTTAATATTGAGAACAGCATCACCAGTTGTAGCTTTGAAATCGAGAGCATCTTTTACAATAACACAATCGTCGAAAGTAGCAAGAGCGGCGTATTCAACGTACATGTTTTCTGTTACGGTGAGTTTGTTGGCAAAGTGAGATTTTCCGCCATTGAATTGAACAGTACCATTGACAATCATTTCGCGTTCGCAGTAGAAATCAGATTGAGTGTCGACTTGGAATGTCACGTAAGCATTGTTGGCACGCACAACGAAAGGTTCGCCATCGGTGTTGTAGATATGTACTTTGCCGGCTTCATAGAGGCGGAAACCCATATTTTCAGGTGTGTCGATGTTACCCCAGCAGTACACGTTAGTTGCTTTTTTGATTTTCACCATATTGTCATATCCAGCTTCGCAATAAGTGAGGACTGCATTTGGCAAAATATAGATGTTGACAGGGGTATCATCGTTCCACCAAGCACCAGTAAATTTAGCATCGGCAGCAACATAGATGTCGATAGAACCTTCGTTGGCAGACCAATCTTGGCTGATAGTACCTTCCCACTCAGAGTCGATATAATATGCTTTGCCACGAGTTAGAGTGACCCCGTTGTTCCAATTTGTTGGTTGTTCTGCAAGTTTGAGTGCATCGCTAGGAATTTCTGGGGCTGGTGTTTGAGACACTTTAGCTCTTGCTTGTTGATGAGTTTTGCTTTGTTTGGTAAATACCAAACGTTTAGCCAATTGCCCAGCGTCACTAATAATAGTGACATCAGTAGATGCTTTCGGTTCATTTGGTTGGCATGCAACAAATGAGAAAACAACTAGAAAAGAAAGGCATGCAATGATAAAATTTTTCTTCATAGAGTGTGGTTTTTTAATGTTCTTGAGGTGCGGTATGTGTAACATCCTAAAGGTTAGTTGATTAATAGATTTTGTTGTGGTTAAAAAATACTAGTGCAATTTACTCTGCAAATTTACTCCTTTTTATTTGAAAATCAAAATATTTCATGGATTTATTTTACATTTTAATATTTTTAAACATATTTTTCGAGAAAATTTGTTCTTTTTGTGTGTGTAATTTTAATTAATGATACTTTGAAGTTAAATACCTTCGGATTGTGCGACTTCTGATGTTTTTCTAGGATTCCAAGGATCTTTGTATGACGAAAAGAAGAATAGTTCTTTTGTGTGGGCTATTATGCGTGCTATTCTTAGAAAATAGCCAGTGTAGAATGTGGATAGAAGAGTAAAGCGGATGAGAGGAAATTCTTCTTTTGGTCGTTCGGAGACAAGCATTATTATAAAAAATCCGATTAGTGAGAATGCTACTCGAATGAGATATCCGACGATAAATATTTCTAATATTTTATCGGTATGTTGAAATAAAAGAGAGAATATGTATAAGAACCAGATGTAGTTGAAACAAAAGTCGAAGATAATATTTTCGAGATTTGAAATAGCATTAGAGAATGAGAAATTTTTATGTGGTAGAAATATGTTTGAGTGCTTTCGTATTCTGAAACGGACGAGAGATTTGCTCCAGCGTTGACGTTGTTTGAAGAGATTGGCCCATTTAGTAGGCACATTAGTCATAGATATAGCATCGGTAGCGAAGAATATTTTGTAACCCGATTTGCGTAGTTTTTGTGTAATGTCACCATCAAGCCCAGGACCGATGTCCCAATAGCCGACTTGTTTGAGGGCTTCATGATCGAAAGCTCCAAAGGCACCTGATATGATGTGGTATAATCCTAATTCGGAAGTTACCATGCGTCCGACTTGAATTGTTTTTAGATATTCAAGCGCTTGCATTGAGGTGCAAATGTTGGTGTTGGCATTGCGAACTTTTACTACACCACCTACACCTTTTATTTTTTGATCGTAATAGAAAGGGATCAATATTTTTTCGATAGCATCGCGGTCGAGAGAAGTGTCGGCATCTAGATGCACGATATATTTGCCTTTGGCATAGTGGGCACCTAGGTTGGCCGCAGATGCTTTGCCACCACGTACGTTTGCGCGTATAAACATATCGATATATCCAGCTTTTTCGAGGTCGTGGCAAATTAGGGGGGTGGCATCGTCGGAGCCATCGTCGACGATTATGATTTCGTAATTTTGGTATGTTTGTTCGCGTAGAGATTGAACTAATTTGTGTATGTGTTCGCCTTCGTTTTTGCCCGGTGCTAATATAGAGACAAGAGGTTTTTCTAAAAATAATTTCATTCGAGCCTCTTGTTGGCGACGTTGTCGTCTTCTATAGGTTAGTTTGTAGTAGATGGTGATGATGAGTTCTAATAGATAGTATCGAGGGAACTCTATAAAAAACAGGAACCAATAAGTGTTTATTAGTCCTGCTATTGATAGATTGTGGGTAAATCCAAATACAATATTATCTATTATGTCGAATAAAAACTGAAGCATTAATTGAAAGTTCTAATTCTTTGTATATATTTTTCGATATTTTCTTTTTCTTCGATGATAAAAGTTATTTTTTCTTCAATTTCTATGTGTGGGTATTTTTGTGTTAGTTGTTTGAATTTTGTTTCTACATCTTTTTCTAGGTATTCTTTGTTTTGTTCTGTATTTTCGGTATATTTGCTAGATATAAAGAAATATTCTCCCTTGTGAGAAGTGTTGCAGTAATAGAATATTTCGTGTAAATCTTGAAGGAACGATGTTTTACTTGAGTTGGTAGGGAATGCTATTTCATCGATTTTGAATCGAATAGTGTAAAGTTTTTCGTCTTGAGTATTTATGTGGTAAAATAGGCGCAATTGAGATAAGAAAGAAGTGAAATTAGTGTATCCTACCCAAAGGTCGCGGTTGAGAGTAACGACGGCTTCGTTTGAAGTTAAAGCCTGTATGCCTTCTATTGTAAATTCATATTCGATGACATCAAAAGGTTTCAATTCGTTTGGTTTATGAATACGACCACATTCGGCACAAATTACTTTCATATCGGAATTTATGAATGTGTTTCCACATTCGTGACACAAATGAACATTTGCAGGGCGGTCGTAATCAACGCCTATGTGGCGAAGGAATTGATGACATTTAGGGCATCTTAATTGGTCGTCGTACAGATATGTGGATTCTGGAGAAATGTTTGCGCATCGGAAATGGTGAAGCATAGGTTCTTCTTTGATGTTTGAACTTGCGCATTTAGGGCAGCATTCAGCAAAAATCAAATAGTTGCTCAAACATTTAGGACACAAGTGTGTGCGTTCGACAAATCGTTTTTGTTGGATATATTTTAATTCTATTAGTTTTTGATAGAATGTAATTAATTCGTTTTTGTTTTCCGTTTCGTGGTTGGTCAATAGCGAAGTATATATTTTTGTGTAGCCATCGGCTAAACTTGGTATAGTAGTAGTTGTAAAAGAGAGAATATTGCGGCTAATGCAATATTTGCACAGACGGATGAAGAACGCAGTATAGGTGTTCATACCGTAAATCATCTGTTTGATATTGTGATGCGCAATTTGTTTGTATATCTCTTCGGATTTAGATGTCACAGTTTCGTCGAGAGGACTATTTCCGTAGCCATCGATGAGATATTTTAAGTGACTTAAAATATCATTTTTAGGAGTTTTTATGAAACGAGGTTTCATAAAGCATTTGCGCGAATAGAAAGGTGACGATTTTTGTAGGAAAAGGCTAATTTCGTTGAATGAAAAGTCGTCGTTGTCAACAAATATGATATCGAAATCGTCTCCTTTTATTTCGTCAGTGCCATCAACATTGAGGAATTCATTTATGACAAGTATGTTGCGACCTAAATTGTTTTTGGTTATATAATATGTTCTTGAATCTAACATGTTTAACTGTTTTTTTGAGATATTAGAGGATTGTTTATTGTGAGATGGAGTTAGAGTCTTGATTGATAGTTACACCTTCTATTATTATAGAGGAGTCTTGTAATATTGTAGAATCGTTGTAATGGGTAGAATCTTGTATCTGGTTGTGATATCCATCCATAGTGGAATGAATCAATCCAGAAGATGTGTTGAATAACATGTAGTCTTTTTTCTCATGTTCATATTTTTTGAAATTGTTGATTCGTATTTTTACTGGTATATTTTTGACTAAGCACCAAAAAGGGATGATTTGGTCGGGATCAGGACCTAAAACAACAACGACTGCGGTATGGTTTTGCGATAGGGTGCTACGAAGTTGAGTAGGAAGTTCCTCGGTGCGGGTACCAAGCATCAATACGCTAGCGCTAAATGATACATCGTTGTTTACAATTACTTCTGCTTGTGTGTTTCGATTGATATGTCTCATTTGGTCGGGCATTACGTATGCCACGACAGATAGGTTGTTGTGCGCTAGGTTGAAACTTTGGGTAGTCATGATAGGTTCACCTCTTAGGGCTAATGTTAGACCAGGGGTGTGAACTTTTGTTACAATGCCAGAATCGACAGCCATAGAATAACGGATGAGATTTAGCTCTTTCATTAATTCTATGTTGCGCATGTCTTGGATGTGTAGGAAACCATGTTCTTCGTGATATAGTTTTTTTACAGCATCGCTAGTTTGTGTCATTGCGTCATATAATACCGATAGTTTTCGTTTCTGTGCTTTGTATAGAGTTTCGGCTTCGGCTAATTCTTGTTCTATTTTCATTTTGTTTTGATTGTCGCTCAATCCGAAACGAATGTTGTGGTCGGTGGTTGCTAATTGGCGTTTTAATTCCTTAATTCTCACTCGAGTGACAGCCAAATCTTGTTTAGCCAATCCGTATTGTACGGTCATATTACGATTTTGTGCGATAACGGCAGGTTCTTCGGTTGAGGTTTCGTGGCTGAAGAAATTTTCGGCATATACATAAGAGAACAATGTGTCGCCAGGAGCGATGAAATCGCCTACTTTTTTGTGATTTTCTAATATATAAAGGTCTTCGGGCGAGCGCACGACATTCATGTCTGTGTTGATATATCCATCAAATTCGGTATATATTGTACGGTCTAATGCCCATAGAAGGATTATTATCAATATAAATACAAATATGAGTGTGAAAATCAACTGTTGTTTTGCGATAGTTTTTTTTCTTTGTTTTAATATATTTTCAATATCGTTGTTTGTGTTGTGTGATGTAAAACTGAAATTTTTCATAAATAATATAAAGGTGTTAAGTTAGTGGGAGAGGATATGAGTTTTTTTTAGATTTCAGTTTCTATACAAAATTCTAATATAGAAATATTTGGTAAGTAAGTTTGTAGATTGGCAATATGGCAGTCGCGTTGATATTGGAACGATAGGAATTTTTCCCAACATAGGAGGTAGGTGTTATACTCTTTCATGCGCGATACGAAATTATATTCGCCAATGCCATTGTGATATGCAGTAGTGCGAGTTTGTATATACTTTTTGATTTCTTGCATTCGGTATAATTCGCTTTCAGAGGCGCGATTCATACGCTCAATGTCGAGTAAAATCAATTTTATGTTGTCGAGGATTTGTTGAGACAATTGGCTTTTTTCGATTTCCAATATCTTCAGTTCGGTAGTCATTGTCTTGCGTTGTTTGTTAGTTTCGCCCGATAGAGGGATGATGAAACTTAAACCCAAGTCGACATTTGTTGAGTTTGGCATATCATCTCTGAAATAATAGGAATATCTAATGAATGGCGATACATTTAATGTAGTCCAGTATGAATTGTTTTGTTGTTGTTGTTCGAGCAACTGAGATTTTAGATCGAGTATACTTAAATTGGCATTGTATTGGCGAATGTATTCCATCAACTTAGCAGTGTCGATGTCTACTATCACGCCAGTGGGTTTATAGAGACTATTTGCAGGAGCAACCGTGTCTATCAGAGAGGCTAATAGACGTTCGGCTTCGGCTTTTTCGTTGAGAGTTGTTAGTATATCGTCGGTTGTGATATTGCCATTTTCGAGTAGATATTGTTGTCCGTTATTTAATAAGGTGAGGTTGTAGATACGATGTTTCAGGATGCTTGATAGTAGACTATCGTTTTTTATGCGGAACAACTCTTTTTGTTTTGCAACGAGCAGAGATATATTGGTTCGTTCGTAGTTTTTTTGGTCTATTTCGCCTTGAATATCAATTTCGTTTAGGCGACCTTTGCGGTGTAGTACGGCACTATTTAAGAAATGCCATCTAAGGTCGGCTTGTATTTTTGCGTCATAACGCGATACAGCATCCTCTTCGTCGATGCTCAAATTGTCGTCGAGGCGGAAATATGCTTGACCAGTAATGTTTAATCCAGTTTCGTGTTTTAAAGCTGATTTTTGTGCGTTAATTTTTTGCTCAATAAGTGAGTCTATTTTTGTTTGTGTAGAGCTTATTGATGTTGGGTTATAGGTAATTACATCTGTTGCTTGTGGAGGAGTAGATGTGTTAGGGCTGCTGAATATGAGTGAATCTAATAGGATAAAGCGTTCCTCAAATTGCAGGAAAAGCTCAATACTTTTGTTGTACTGAGCTTTGGTGATAATTGTTATTAGTGATGCAACAATTATGAAAAATGTTCTTTTCATGATT
>JAZLEE010000249.1:0-2148 GCA_045615085.1 Candidatus Aphodosoma sp.
ACTCACGTTGTAATGCGCGAAGACGACCTCGGCGAGGTAGTAGATAGATATACAAAAGATATTCGCCAAGAGGGTGATATTATCTTCTGTAGTGAAAAAATTGTGGCTATCACACAGGGTCGTTCGTTTCACATCAATGATATTCACCCATCGTGGTTGGCTAAATTTTTGGTGAAATTTGTATATAAATCACCTTACGGCATCGGTTTAGGTAGCCCTTATACAATGCAATTGGCCATTGAGGATGTGGGTCTTCCACGCATTTTCTTAGGTTGTCTTGCTGCTCTCGTAACTAAACCTTTCGGTGTGCGTGGAGCATTCTATAAAGTGTGCGGTCAAAGAGCATACGCTATCGATGGTCCATGTGAATATACATTGCCACCATACAATCAATATGCTAAAATGGCTCCTAAAAACCCTGATAAAGTTGCTCGCCAAATGAAAGAGAAATTAGGTAATGAATTTATCGTATTGGATGCTAATGACTTGAATGTTGATATTCTTGGAAAATCAAGCAAATCATTAGATGAAAATTTCTTGAAGGCTTTATTCAAAGTTAATCCTCTTGGTCAATCGTCACACCATACTCCGATTGCTATTGTAAGAAAAGCATAAATAATTTGAAAGTTGAAAGCTGAAAGTTGAAATTTACCTTCGGCTCAACTTTCGTATTTCAACTTTCGTATTTCAACTTAAACTATGGATTTATTAAGTATCATTTGGGATGTAAATCCCGTGGCTCTATCGCTCGGACCACTCGAAATCCGTTGGTATGGAGTTATATATGCTCTCGGCTTCTTTATTGCTATCAACATCATTGGCAAAATATTCAAAAAAGAAGGAGCACCTGAAGAGTGGCTCGACAAAGTATTTGTCTATTTTATTCTTGCCGTAATCGTTGGTTCGCGCCTCGGTCACGTATTTTTCTACGATTGGGCATACTACTCTCAGCATCCATTAGAAATATTTATGGTGTGGCGTGGAGGTCTTGCATCGCACGGCGGTGCTGCAGCCCTAATCCTAACTGCATGGCTACTATCTAAATATGTAACCAAACAAAGTTTCTTTTGGCTCACCGACCGCGCCTTTGTGGGTTGTGCCTTTGTGGCATGCCTTATCCGCCTCGGCAACCTTATGAACTCTGAAATCTATGGCACGCCAACCGACTTGCCTTGGGGTTTTGTATTCGTGCGCGGTGCCGAACAATTCTTCGACGATGCGGGCAACCTACTTCCTTGTCACCCTACTCAACTCTATGAGGCAACTGCCTATTTGCTTGTATTCTTCATCCTCTATTGGATGTATTGGAAAAAAGATGCTGGCAAATACAATGGTCTTATCACAGGTATCGGATTCCTTGGCATATTCGTCTCACGCCAAATTATTGAGATAATCAAAAATCCTCAATCGGATTTTGAAGTGGATATGATGTTCAATATGGGTCAATGGCTCTCTGTGCCATTCATACTCTTTGGTGCATTCCTCGTAATCCGTGCCCTCAAAAAAGGTCCAGTGGAGTATCACCTCCCTACACCAAAACCTCAAAAAAATAAGAAATGATTCGATTAGAAGAAATATCGCCAATAGGCATATTTGGCAAAACTCATGGCATCAAAGGCGAAATCAACCTCGAACTCAATGTTGATTTCGACCTTGATGACACGGAGTATATCATTGTGGATATCGACGGAATATTCGTGCCTTTCTTTATCAACGAATATAGATATAAAACCAACTCTACGGCTCTCG
Organism: Candidatus Aphodosoma sp.; assembly: GCA_045615085.1. Taxonomy (GTDB): domain Bacteria; phylum Bacteroidota; class Bacteroidia; order Bacteroidales; family Paludibacteraceae; genus Aphodosoma. The sequence goes on from JAZLEE010000249.1 coordinate 1,750, forward strand.
TTCTTTTCGACGACATCGATTCGGAAGAACATATACGCCCTTTCTTTGGCAAAACTGCTTACGTGAAAAAAGAGGCTATTGCCGACGACGAGAGCGACGAACTCTCTATCAACTACTATGTTGGCTTTACAATGCTGACACCGCAACGCAAACCTATCGGACAAATTGTTGAAATCGACGACTCTACTGTCAATGTGCTCTTCGTCCTCGACGACGACACTCTTATCCCTGTAGGCGCAATCGAAGTTCTCGACCTCGACCCCGACCACCACACCATGATTGTCGAACTCCCAGAAGGACTTCTTGAAGTTGAAAATTGAGAATTAAAAGTTAATTTTTTCAATTCCTCACTCCTAACTCCTCATTCCTAACTCTAATGAATCGCACTCACATAGGCAT
>JAZLEE010000250.1:0-7897 GCA_045615085.1 Candidatus Aphodosoma sp.
ATATCGGCCATGCCTTGACTTTCGTGGCACATGTAGGCTTTCTCTTTTTGTGCTTTGTAGTCGGTGATGTCGACTAGTAGAGTTGGGGTGAAGTTTTGAGTTTGGATGCCTGTCATTACTTCGCCATAATAGAGGTCGAAACTATAGCCTGATTGGCGCCATGCGTCGTAGACGAGGACGGCACAGACGCGGTGGTCGCGGTGAGAATCGATTGGCCAATGGGTGATGACCTTGTCGGGTTTCTCGGCTTTGATGAGGGCAAGCATTTCGGCATAACGCTCTTTGTTGACCTCGGCATTGCCATCGATTTGGGTCATGAAGATTGGGCGGACACCCATCACTTCGCATGCTCGGCGCGCTTCGGCTTGACGGATAGTGCGCGACTCTTCGTGACTTTTGCCACGGATGCCAGCCTCGCCAGAGGTGAGATATACAGAGACAACTTCGGCACCCATGGCTTTGAGTTTGAGCATTGTGCCACCACACATGGTTTCGGGGTCGTCGGGGTGAGCACCGATGACGAGAACTTTTTTATAGCCATTGAGCCAGGTGTCTTGGGCAATTAGCGAAGTAGGGATTAGAATCAAACAAATTATAATCCCTAAAATCAATTTGTTTGTTTTCATGTTAATATGATTTGAGTTTGTTCGCCCCCCTTTGGGGACGAGGGTGTGGGGGTGTTGCTACTCCGCAGGTTCCCGTCATTTTTCGCTACGCTCAAGATTTTTGCTACACTTGGCATAGCTCAAGCAAGCTTGACTCTGCTCTCGTTTACCGCAAAAAGCCACCCGCGGTTAAGTATAATTAGCCCTCTTCGAGGACTTAATCTTATACTTCGCGTGGTGTTTGGCGTTTGTCTCCCACAGATAACACAGATTTCACTGATAATTATTCTCCATTTGATTCGCTCTCAACTGCGTTGAAGTCGCTCGTTGGATTTACACAGATTTTTACGCTTCGCGTGATGTTTTGAGTGTTATTTTTTCTCTTTTTTCTTGCGGACGAAGTCGTTGCGTTTGCCGGCGAAGATTTCGTATTTCCAGTATTCGCAGTCGAGGGCACCGTTGCGGAGTTCTACTTTTTTAGAAGGTTTCATGCCGATGGCAGCGAGGCAGTCGGTGTGAGAAGAGATGACCCATGCTTCGTTGCCGACGAAACCATGTTTGAGAGCAGAACCGATTTGGCGGTAGAGATTGAATAGGTCGTCGGACAAGATACGTTCGCCGTAAGGTGGGTTGGTGACCATAAGAGCTTTTTGTGGCATTGGTTCGAACTCGGCGATAGGGCGTTGTTTTACCTCGATATATTTAGAGAGGCCTGCAGCTTTGATATTTTCGTTGGCAATTTCAACAGTGCGTTTGTTGATATCGTAGCCATAGATTTTGTGGGTAAACTCGCGTTCGCGGCTATCGTCGTTGTAGATATCATCGAAGAGGTCGGCATCGAAGTCGCCCCATTTTTCGAAGGCGAAAGATTGACGATAGATACAAGGTGGGATGTTGAGAGCAATGAGGGCAGCCTCGATGAGGAATGTGCCTGAACCACACATAGGGTCGACGAAATCGGTTTCGCCATTCCAGCCAGCCATGAGGAGCATACCTGCAGCAAGAGCCTCAGAGATAGGAGCTTCGTTTTGAGAATTGCGGTAGCCACGTTTGTGGAGACTTTCGCCAGAAGAGTCTAATGCAATGGTGCACTCGTCGTGAGAGATGTGAACATTGATGTATAGGTCGGGATTGTTGATGCGGACACTTGGGCGGCGATTTTCGCGTTCCATGAATTGGTCGGCAATGGCATCCTTCACACGGTAAGCCACGAATTTAGAGTGGCGGAAATTTTCGGAATTGACAGTTGCGTCGATAGCAAAGGTGCTTTTTACGTTTAGGTATTTGCTCCAGTCGAAAGCTTTCACTTTGTCGTAAACCGTGTCGGCATCGGTGGCTTTGAATTTTAGGATAGGTTTGAGTATGCGAATAGCGGTGCGGAGATAGAGGTTAGCACGATACATCAAGGCTTGGTCGCCAGTGAAAGTGACGGCGCGGCGGCCGATAGTGACATTGTTGGCACCTAATTCGGTGAGTTCTTTAGCCAAAATTTCTTCTAATCCGTAGTAGGTTTTGGCAACTAATTCAAATTCTTTCATATTTATAGTAGCGAGTAGTTAGATAGTTTTTTGCTGAATTTTTTGTTTCCCACAGATGATACAGATAACACTGATTTTGTTTAGAAGCAAAACAATTTTATGTAGGAATAAATAATTTATTTGTGAGTTTGTTTGTTTTTTTGATTCGCTCTTTGACTTCGTCAAAATTGCTCTACTGATTTACACAGATTTAAGATACTTAAGGCGCATTGTAAGCGGTTTTCGCCAAGACCTGAGACTTCGGCGTAGGGAAATCCGTATTGTTCGATGAGGGCTTTGTAGCGGTCATAGAGTTTTTGGCGGATGTTGGGATTTTCGCGGACGGGGTCGTAGACCCACTCGGTGTCGGGTTGGCAAAGGAGATGGAAATCGACGGGAGAGTTTTTGATAGCCTCGTCGAGCCATTCGGGTTCGCGCCCATAGACTTTTTCGAACCATACTTTAGTGATAATCAGATGAGTGTCGACGAATAGGAGATATGGTTCGTTGGTAGAGGAAGGGGTGTTTTTGATTTGCTCAATCTTTCGGTTTAGGTAGTCGTGTTGATAGCGAGCAATATGTTCGACATCCTCATAGCTGTATTTATAGCCGTGCTGAGCCACATAATCGCGGGCATATTCGTCGATGTATTCGCTATGAAAATGCTCGGCAAGTTGTTGGCAGAGAGTAGATTTGCCTGTGCTTTCGGGACCAGTTACGACTATAATTTTTAGATTCATTTGGGAAATGATGAGTTTGTGCTAAAATAACTTGCAAATATAGTGTTTTTTTTATGAATTTGCAAGAGGAGAGAGTTATGATAGTTGTTTTTGAAAGTATTTTTTTGTTAAAGTATTTCTATCAGTTTGTTGACATCCTCTTCGGTTGTAGCCCAAGAGGTGACGAAACGAACGGTGGTTTCGGTTGTGCCACGAACGCCCCAATCTTCGAAAGAGATACCACTTGCGCGTAAGCGGTCGACAGTATCGTTGGGTAAGATGAAAAATTGTTGATTGGTAGGCGAATCGATAGCTAGGCGATAGCCCTTTTCGATAAAAGCCGTACGGATGCGTTGCGCTAATATGACGGCATGCTTACATATGCGTTCGTAGAGGTTGTCGGTGAATAGGGTGAGGAATTGTATGCCTAAGATTCTGCCTTTGGCACACAGTGCGCCATGTTGTTTTACTAGTGGAACAAAGTGGGGTAGGATAGATGGGTTGGCGGCTACTACAGCTTCGCCAAATAGCAGACCGCACTTGGTGCCACCGATATAAAAGACATCGCATAGACGCGCAATGTCGGGGAGGGTGACATTGCAAGCTTCGGATGTTAGTGCGTAGCCTAAGCGTGCGCCATCGAGATAGAGCGGTATGTGGTGTTTTTTGCAGACAGCGGAGAGTTGTTCTAACTCGTCGAGAGAATAGAGCGTGCCATATTCGGTAGGCATTGTAATATAGACCATGCCTGGAGCCACCATGTGTTCGTATGTTTCGTCGCGGTAGAAATTGGTGAGGTAGTTGTCCACTTGATTAGCAGTGAGTTTGCCATTGGTATCGGGTAAGGTGAGAACTTTGTGGCCACTATGCTCAATTGCCCCGCTTTCGTGCACATTGATGTGTGCACATTCGGCTGCTAAGACACCTTGGTGGCGACGGAGAAGAGCGTCGATGACAGTGGCGTTGGTTTGGGTGCCACCTTCCATTAGTTGCACTAAGGCATTAGGTGCAGCGCAAGCAGTGCGGATGGCATCTTTGGCTTGTTGAGTGTATGGGTCGCAACCATACCCGATGGTGTGCTCGAGGTTGGTTTCTACTAATCGGCGCATCACATCAGGGTGAGCTCCTTCCATATAATCATTATTAAAGTAGATCATAGATTGAAGTGTGAAATAGAATAGCATTAGATTTGCAAATGTAGTGTTTTTTTGTGAAACTGCAAATGTTTTGTGAAGGTTTTTGGAGGTTGCTATGAATATTTTTGGAGAGAGGGCGAGGATTGCTGTATAGTATATTTATAGTATATTTATCCTATATTTATAGTATATTTATAGTATATTAAAGATAGGGTGAGGTTGGGGTTTTCTTTTGGAGAGTATTGTGAGATATTTATTTTTTTTGTATCTTTGGGGATTGAAAGATATAAATTGTTAACTATGAATAAATTGAAGGGTATATTATTGGTATTCACTTTGTTAGTGGGAGTGAGTGTGCGTGCAGATAGAGTGGAAATGGAACAGGCAGGGATGAAGTTGTCGCAATTTTTCTTTTACTTAGACAATTTGTATGTAGATACAGTGGATTTGGGAGAATTGGCAGAGAAGGCAATAGTGAAAGTGTTGGAGGAATTAGACCCTCATTCGGCATATATTGCGGCAGAAGATGTGGCGGAGATGAATCAAGGGATTCAAGGAAACTTTGAGGGAATAGGTATTTCGTATCAGTTTATAAAAGATACAGTAGTTGTGAATCAGACGATTGCAGGTTGTCCGGCAGAGAAAGTGGGTATGTTGCCTGGCGATAGATTGACACATGTGGATACTGTATGTATTGCCGGAGTGGGAAAGAAACAGTCGGAAATACCGAAATTGATACGAGGCGAGAAGGGGTCGAAAGTGAAAGTGAGAGTGGTGCGTAGGGGTGAGAAAGAGCCAATAGAATTTATGATTGTGCGCGACAAGATACCAATTCACTCGGTAGATGCAGCATTCTATGTGGCAGATGGAGTGGGATATATAAAATTGAATAGTTTTTCGGTGACTACGACCGATGAGATAGCGCAAGCATTGAATGAGTTGCAAAACGAGGGAGAGCTGAAGAGTTTGGTGCTTGATTTGCAGTCGAATGGCGGCGGAGTGATGTCGGCGGCGATAGAGTTGGTGAACTTGTTTTTGCTAAAAGATAGATTGATAGTGTATACAGAGGGAGTGCATCAAGAGAGATTTGAAGCAGTGTCATTCGGAGGTAAGAAATTGATAGACTTGCCATTGTATGTGTTGATAGACGAACATTCGGCCTCGGCGAGCGAAATTGTGTCGGGGGCATTGCAAGATTGGGATAGAGCAACGATAGTGGGGCGTAGATCATTCGGCAAAGGATTGGTGCAGAGACCATTAAGAATGAAAGATGGGTCGGAAATAAGATTGACAACATCGAGATATTATACACCATCGGGTAGGAATATACAAAAGCCATATAATGCTGGGAAAGAGGCATATTATAAAGATTTGGAGAGAAGATACGAGCATGGAGAGATGGTGAATTCGGATAGCGTAGTATTCCCAGATTCGTTGAAATATAAGACATTAGTAGAAGGACGTACGGTGTATGGCGGCGGAGGTATATTTCCGGATGTGTTTGTGCCATTAGACACGACGAGAGTGGGGAAATTTCATAGAAACGTAGTTGCTAAAGGCGTGTTTAATAGGACCGTATCGGAATATACAGACCGAAATCGTAAAGAGTTGACACGCAAATATAAGACATTTGAGGAGTTTGAAGCAGGATTTGAATTGAGCGAAAAAGTGTATGAGAGATTGATAGAAAATGCCCGTGAGGAGAAGATAGAAATGGATATGGAAGACGTGGAGAGATGTAAAAGATTGCTGATGTTGCAGATGAAAGCAGTAGTGGCACAGGGATTGTTTGGCACAGAGGCATTTTATCGCGTGATGTATATAGAGAATGATGCATTAATAAAAACATTAGACATTATAAAATAGGTATGACACAAATTCAAGAACTTGGCGAATTTCGCCTAATAGATGCACTGACAGAGTGTATTGAACTACAAAACGAATCATCAAAAGTGGGCGTAGGAGATGACTGCGCTGTGATGAATTATGGTGAAAAAGATGTGGTTGCTACAACAGATTTATTGTTGGAAGGTATCCATTTTGACCTTACATATACTCCGCTTAAACATCTTGGCTATAAGGCCGCAATGGTGAATATTTCAGACGTTTGTGCAATGAATGCTCGTCCGACACAAATGCTCGTTAGCCTTGGAATCTCGCAACGCTTTCATGTAGAGCAGATTGAGGAATTGTATGCTGGGATTTATCTTGCGTGCGAAAAGGCAGGAGTGGATGTTGTGGGAGGTGATACATCGGCATCGTTGACAGGATTGACAATTAGTATTACATGCCTTGGAGAGGTGGAAAAAGACCGTGCAGTGCTTCGTAGTGGAGCAAAAGAGACAGACTTGATTTGTGTGACAGGGGACCTTGGTGCAGCATATATGGGATTGCAATTGCTTGAAAGAGAGAAACAAATATTCCAAAGCGGACAAGATGAAGGTTTCCAACCAGACTTTGCAGGCAAAGAATATATATTGGAAAGACAATTGAAACCAGAGGCATGTATTGATACAATAAAATATCTTCGTGAGAAAAATATTGTGCCAACAGCAATGATGGACGTAAGCGATGGATTGTCGTCGGAATTGTTGCATATTTGCAAAGCAAGTGGGGTAGGATGCCGAGTGTATGAAGATAAATTGCCAATTGACTATGCAACAGCTTCGATGTGTGATGAATTCAATATGAATCTTACGACAGTAGCATTGAATGGAGGTGAGGATTATGAGTTGTTGTTCACAGTGCCACTATCGGAACATGAAAAATTGCAAGGACTTGAGGGTGTGCATATTATTGGTCATATTGTGGATGCTAATTCGGGTTCGGCATTGGTGACACGAGATGGACAAGAGATTCGCATTACGGCACAAGGGTGGAATGCGTTTAAATCAGAAGAAGAGGAAAAATAAGTCGATTAATTAAAAAACTTGCATATACATTGTTATATCGCAAAAAAGTTGTAACTTTGCAGTCGCAAAATTTACGGGGGCATCCCTATTAAATCTCACATTATAAAACATGAAACCAATTAATTTGCTTTCGATCGGTATTGCTTCGGACCATGCCGGTTATGATTTGAAAGAGACAATTAAAAAATATCTTGAAGAACAAGGTGTTATTGCAACAGATTTTGGTACAAATAGCACTGATAGTTGTGATTATCCAGATTTTGCTCATCCACTTGCAAATGCAGTAGAGCAAGGTGCATGTGAATTTGGTATTGCTATTTGTGGTAGTGCAAATGGTATCACAATGACAGTGAATAAACATCAAGGTTGTCGTGCTGCTATTTGCTGGGAACCAGAATTGGCTGCACTTGCACGACAACATAATAATGCAAATGTGCTTTCGTTGCCAGCACGTTTTATTTCGGAAGAGAAAGCACTTGAAATTCTTAAAACATTCTTTGCTAATGATTTCGAAGGCGGTCGTCATGAACGTCGCGTGGAGAAAATTGCAATCGCAGCAGAGGCTTAATAGATTATTTATAAGGTGTAACTTTTAATTGTGCATTGTGAATTTAGCATTGTATATTGTGTAAAGGGGGTGATTTTTAATTACTTAAGCGAAAAATAAGCAAAAAAACATAAAAATACTTTGTAGTGTAAAAAAAAACTACTAACTTTGCAACCCGAAATTTCATTCGGGACGCTTCGTGCGTTTAGACACGATAAATAATTATTAATCAACCTATAAAATTACAAACAAAAATGATTGTAGTACCAGTAAAAGAGGGCGAAAATATCGAAAAAGCCCTCAAAAAATTCAAACGTAAATTCGAAAAAACAGGTGTTGTTAAAGAACTTCGTCGTCGTCAACAATTTGACAAACCATCAGTTGTTAAACGTGAAAAAATGCAACACGCTATCTACGTTCAACAATTGCATCAAAACGAAGACTAATTAATAGTCTGTTTT
>JAZLEE010000251.1:0-7757 GCA_045615085.1 Candidatus Aphodosoma sp.
GCCATTTCTTCTAAACCTCAAAAGGTCACACAAAATAATAACCATAGTTTCAAATCGTTTATCTAGTAGCGTTGACCTCGAAGAGGTCACACTTTAGTAGTAACCGCAGCGTGGTCTCGTTATCAACGAGCCACCTGCGGATAAAAAACATACCACTCACCCCACGACCCTAAATGGGTCGCACAAAACACCCATTCCCCATTCCCCATTCTCTACCTTCAATATACTATAAACATAGGATAAATATACTATAAATATAGGATAAACATACTATAAACATACTATAAAGCAACCTTCAGGAATCAATTATTCAAACAAAGCAACCCATATCAATGAACTCAATCATGATAAATTACAAATATGTGTTAATGTTTGTTAATAGGGGAGGGTGAAAGCAAATTTTTTATTGTACCTTTGCATATAAATATGTCTTTTTGTCAAAAATATAAAATATATGCTTATGAAAACTTTTGTAAGACATTCAATTCTTGTACTTTGTCTATTCCTTAGTGCAATTTCAGTGTATGGGGATAGTATTGTAGCTTCTACAATAGTATTAAATACTACGGATTTATATTTTGTATCTTTGCCGTATCGCAACAATGTATCTTGGGCGATTGCCAAAGGTGGTTCTAAATTGCAATCAAGTGCCGAACTCAATATTAATGCTAGTAGTTCCGACACTCGTCAGCAATTTATGTTGCAATCTCTTGACAGTGGGGCAACTCATTTTCTTTATCACCCTGCTGAAGGGAAATATATCAACAAAGATGGCTCGTTGAGTCCTTCTCCTGTTGATGCAATCTATTTCAAAAATGGTGCATACGATAAAACTTTAACGCCTTATTTTGATGACAATCACTATATTAATTTCGATGGCGATGCGATAAACATCTGTGCTTGGGGTGGTTCTACATGGGGATGTCTCGACGAGGGTAATTCTTGCAGTTTTTCTGTTGTTCGTAGTGACAATCCAGACTCTACAACTCATAACGATGATATGGGTGTAATCTTTTCATATCTCCCTCGTGCTGAGTATTGGTACGATTATACTGGCGTAGGTGATAAGGGTGTGACGAGAGAGGATTATGACAATGTGGATAATTATACTTCATGCTATTATTTTGCCTATACTTCAGGTTTTTCTGATCAGTATAAAGATGTTGGATATATATACAAATTTATAGGTAATAGAGAAGGTGGTAATGATGATATTACTACTCGAATAGGCGATTTGACTTTGGTCGAAGATGTTAATGGTGATGGCAAGATGGATTTCTGCATCGAGACGGGACATAATACATATGAAGGTTCGGGTTATTACGATGTTTATATTTCGCAACCCGATGGTTATAAATACGAACGCGATTTCTTCATTGTCCCTAATTTCGATGTTAATAATGATGGACGTATCGACTATCTAAAGATTTTGAGCTCTGGTTTTTCTATTATGGTTCAGCAAACCGACGGTTCTTTCGTCGAGCAGTTTATGCAAACAATGACTCAGGCTGAATATGAAACCTCATTCAATCCAGAAAGTTGGGGTAGTCTCAATGCAAAACAATCTTCTGGTTTACTTGATGGTGGTGGTTTTGCTAATTTGGCAAATATGTTTAGTGGGGCTTCTTTGGCGCGAGCACCTCAACGTCGTGCGGGCGAAAACCAACAACGTGCTCAAGGTGTAACTAATAAATTCTCTGCTCCTCTTCGTGCTTTAGACCTTAATGCCGATGGCTTAATTGACCTTGTCAACGAAAAAGATGGTATTATTTACTACAATGTTGGCGATGGCAAATGGGTGATGAGTGATATTTCGGGTTCTGTTGTTGTGGCTGATTTGAATGCCGATGGCATACAAGACTTCATTTATCCTGGCAAGAAATTGCAAACTGCTATCTACCGTGGCGAAGGCAAATTCGATGTGCAGTTGTTGTACGAAAACATTCAGGTTGACCCTGATATCTATTGCTACGATTTCGATAGAGATGGCGATGTTGATATTCTGGTCACATTTTCTGCACCTCTCAATAGCACCGGCTATGCCTACACTATGTTTTTCGAAAATGATGGTGAAGGTAGATTTACTCAGTTAGAAGAACAAGATTATGGCGATAATGCCCTCCTTTTCTCTAATTGTCAAGATATTGATGGCGATGGCTACTACGATATGTTGGCTTTTCGTGGCAAATATTCTATGTATAAAGATAAAGTACAATGTTCTAAAGCTGAAACTTTGGATGTTGTGTGGCTCAAAGGTCAAGCTAACAAAACTTTTGCTCAACCTGAAGTATTGATAACTTATGCTGCTGGAGAAAGAGGTTATTATGGTTTTGATAATCACCGCGATATGAAAATCAATGCCGAAGATATCGATAATGATGGCTACGTTGAGGTTTGGGCAAGTTCGGATTATAAACCTTTTGCTCAACCGGGTAATGAAAATAACATCTTCAATAAGAAAATAGTTAAGGTTGGCGGTTCTGCAAACTCTACCCCTTCTGCTCCTCAAAAGCCGGACTTACTCTATAATAATGGTATTTTGATTATTTCGTGGGGCGAGGGTAGCGATGCCCAAACTATCAATTCCGATTTAACATATGCTTTGCGTGTCGGTACTACTCCTGGAGGTAATGATATTCTTCATGCTCATGCCAATGCCAATGGCTCACGTCGTAATTTTATCGACGGCAATATGGGCAAATTACGTACTTATAAACTCGATTTGACCTCTCGTGTGCCAAGTACAATCTATGTGTCCGTACAAGCTATCGATGCTCAACATATGGGCTCGGCTTGGAGCGAAGAGGCTATGGTCGAACACACTGCTATATTTGCTGATTTCTCATTGTCTTGTACTGAATTGGGTGTAACTCAAACTCTCACTGCCACTGCCTACGAATTGCCTGATGGTTTCACCCACTCATGGCAAACCGAAGATGGCATATGCAATGGCAGTGGTCATATAGTAGAAATAGTATTTAATACTTCTGGTTCAAAAACAATTACTCATACAGTGACTGCGCCAGATGGTACAACTGCTGTAGCCCAAGAAGTGGTAAATGTAATGCCTAATTACGTGGCAACTTCGTTTGACGATAATGGAGAAAAATTCAATTTTCTTGGGAATGTGGTTGATGGTAATTCTGAGATACAAAGTGTGGCAAATCGCTTGATGGCTGACTATAATATGGATGGCTATTGGGATGTTTTTGGCGCAACTAATACTTGGTGTCCTAGTGATTATGTAAATGTTATTTCTAAAGGTGCCGAAAACTACACCTTCACTCGTGCTTCTGGTATTTGGAACACTGGTTTGATTATTGAGGATGGCTTTTGGTATGATTGGAATCATAATGGAGTGGCAGACGTTCTCTTCTATGGAGAAAATGATAATTACAAAAAAGAGTATTACTATCTCCCTCATAATGGTACAACTAACCTGTCGTCTAAAAAATCAGATGCGAATATCGAAGCTTTGTTTACATCTGCATATAGTAATGATTTTTATAAGAACTATTTTAATGACTATGTGCCTTTTGTGCATAATGCGTTTGTCGATTTCACGCATGATGGTTATTATGATGTCTTTGTAGGAGATAGAGATTATAATGAGAATACGAATTCTTATTATAATTATGAGTATTATTTATTTACACATCAATTAGATGGTAGTTATCAACATAAGGATATTAGTGGTAGTTTTGATAATGTGATAATGCAATATTTATTAGGACTTCAAGCTAATAGAGGATATAAAATGCAAACATTTTATGCCGATATCAATTGTGATGGTTTCACTGATGCATGTATGTTGTATTATGATGAAAAATCGAAAACTCCTTTTGAAGGATTAGTCGTGATGCTTAATAAGGGAGAAGGTGAGTTTGAACAAATGACTATTCCTTTTGCTCAGGCAATCTCAAGTCCCGAAACAACTGGTGGTGATGATATGCAATATGCTCATCTTGTGGATATGAACAATGATGGTTATCTCGATATTGTTGCCCAACGTGCCGATGCTGCCATATATGTAATGTATAACGAAGCAAATCAACGATTCTCTGTGCCTGAAATATTGCCTTTAGGCGATTTAGATGCATTTTATTTAGATCCTTATCTTGCCGGTATTCATGTCGCAGATATCGACAATAATGGCTTCCTTGATGTCATATCTCTACAGCATGATAACTCTTTGGGTGATAATAATGGTTATGGAATTTATGTTCACTATTTCGATGCAACTGGGGTTGTTATGCAAGGGTTTGTATCTTTCTTCACAGTATCAGCTAATGAACAATTGGAAAGTGTTTCGATAAAAGATGTATTCAAGTTGCCAAATCATTCTTGGACAGTTAAAATTTTGATACACATTAAAGAGTCAGCTTATTATACTCGAACTGACTTTGTTTATACTCCTATTTTAGGTTCAGAGAACGAACGACCTTCTGTACCAACTGGTGTGCGTGCAGCGCAAAACACCGATGGTTTGTTGATTGAATGGAATGATGCTCATGATGATTTTACGCCTACCACACAAATGCGTTATAATCTCTCTGTGAAGAAAAAAGGTGCAACTGGTGTGGGTGCTTATATCATTTCTCCTCAAAATGGGGTTAATTCGAATGCTGCGCCTATGCGTAATTATGATTATATCGATGCAACTCAATATCTTGTACCGCTATCTGTTCTTCCTGTAGGCGAATACGAAATCCAACTACAGGCTATCGACCTTCAAGGTGATTGGAGCGACTTTTCTGCACCTATAACTATCGTTGTTCAACGCGAAAATGTAATCGAGGCTCCTTCCGTAGTTTGTAAATTCGACGATGTCTCTCTCTCATATATGGGTGCTACGTCTGCATCTACTCCTGAATGGAATTTCGATGGAGCCGAAATAGTTTCTGGTTCGGGCTATGGTCCTTATTTGCTTCGCTGGAATACGATTGGCACAAAAACTATCTCTGTGGTTGTCGATGGCGAAACATATACTCGTATGCTCTACGTAGAAGAGAATAATATAAGTATTGATTTCCCTTCTGTTGTAATCGATAATATGCCTATAATGGTTAATATACCTGATGGTATGACTGTTAATTATTTTGTGGTTGAAAATGATGGCAAAGTACCTTTGGCTAATAGTCAGTATGTATCACAAAAAGGCAATATTCTCACATTTACTGCTTTTGCCAATTCAAGTACTAAGGGTCTCGAACTTGCAATTGAACTTACTAACAAAAATGGGTGTAGCAGTATTGTTCAAAAAACCGTTTATATCGTAAAACAAAGCTATTTACCTACAATTTCTCTTGTTTCATCAAATAATGAAGGTCACAACATAATTAACTGGGATGTAACATCTGATCAGAACTTCTCTCAAGTGCGTATTTTGAAAGAAACTAATCGCTATAATCAATTTGTTGAAATTGGTATTGCCTCTATCTTAGATGGTTCTTTTGTCGATAATTCTTCTAATGCAGCTCTTAAATCTGAGCGTTATACTATCGAACCTATTATGGGTGATGTCGAATTGCCAAGGGGTACTATACATCAAACTACACATCTCACTATTAATCGTGGTTTGAACGACCAAACTTGGAATCTTATTTGGAATAGTTACGAAGGTGCTAATGTAGTTTCGTATAATATCTTACGTGGCTCTTCAGCTGATAATATGACACAAATTGCGTCTGTAAGCAGTAGCAATACTTCTTATACCGATATTACTCCCGATGCTTCTGCTCCTTATTATGCAATTGTATATATATTAGCCGATGATGTAGCATCTGCTCCTCGCCTACATCGTGTTGCTCGAACAGCAAAAGAGGGTCGCTCTAATGTTGTAAATGTAGCCAATGCAAATAAAGTTATTTTTGCTGAAAAAATAGCAGTCTTGTCTGCTAATAATAAATATGAGACTACGGCAGAGCAAACAATGTTGCTTCTCTATGCCGAAGTGATGCCAGTGGCGGCAACATATCAACAAGTAAGATGGGAAATTACATCTGGGGTCGATTTGGCAACAATCGATCAAAATGGTTTGTTGACTGCTCTTTCTCCAAACAAGGGCGGAACTGTAACTGTCAAAGCAACTACTATCGATGGTACATATCTCACCGCTACTCGCCAAATCAAGATTGCAGCTATCAAAGATAATAGCAATACCGAAACGCCAGTCTATTTCACTGTTAACTTTATAGATTGGGATGACACAATTTTGAAGACTGAGCAAGTAGAACAGGGTCAGTCCGCTACTGCACCAGCCAATCCAGTGCGTGAGGGTTATACCTTCATAGGTTGGGATACTGATTTCAGTAATGTTCAGTCTGATTTAACCATTAAGGCTATATATGAGCAAATTACAGCCTTAGATGATATTGAAGAGGAAATAAAACTCCGTCCTCGCAAAGAAATGATTGATGGTATTTTATACATTATCATGCCAGATGGCACTAAATACACAATCACTGGTACTTTGGTTAAGTAGAATTTACTCTTAATATTAGAAGAAGCCCCGATTCGGGGCTTTTTTCTTACTTTTATCTTACCATACCTTCACCTTACCTATCTCGAAGAAGACTGACATTTTTTTTATTATAAGGGCTTGCAAAGTTGGTGAGTGCCAAGTTATCTTCTGATTTATTCCCAAAATGCCAAAATATTCTCTATTGGCATGCTTATGTCATACGTTTTGTGTCACATTGGCAGAAAAATATTTTTTTTATATACCAAAAACGTCAAAATTCATTTTGGCACACCATTTGAAGTAATTATAGCGACCGGACAAACGAAGTGGTCTGGTAAATCCGGATTTTCTGGGAAATTAATCGAATATTAACAAATAAAAAAAATAAAACAATCATGGGAAAAATTATTGGTATTGACCTCGGCACAACTAACTCGTGCGTGGCAGTAATGGAAGGTAACGAACCTGTAGTGGTAACAAATGCTGAAGGTAAACGCACAACTCCTTCAATCGTAGCATTTATCGATGGTGGCGAACGCAAAATTGGCGATCCAGCTAAACGTCAAGCTGTGACTAACCCTAACAAAACTGTATATTCTATCAAACGCTTTATGGGCGAAACTTACGATCGCGTTTCTAAAGAAATCGAACGTATGCCTTACAAAGTGGCTAAAGGCGACAACAACACTCCTCGCGTTGACATCGATGGTCGCCTCTATACTCCACAAGAAATCTCAGCGATGGTTCTTCAAAAAATGAAAAAAACTGCTGAAGATTATCTTGGTCAAGAAGTGACTGAAGCTGTTATCACTGTTCCTGCTTACTTCTCTGACGCTCAACGTCAAGCTACTAAAGAAGCTGGCGAAATCGCAGGCCTCACAGTTCGTCGTATCGTCAACGAACCTACTGCAGCAGCTCTTGCTTATGGCCTCGACAAAGCTAACAAAGATATGAAAATCGCTGTGTTCGACCTTGGTGGTGGTACTTTCGATATTTCTATCCTCGAACTTGGCGACGGCGTATTTGAAGTGAAATCTACTAATGGTGACACTCACCTTGGTGGCGACGACTTCGACCACGTTATCATTGACTGGTTGGCTGAAGAGTTCCTTCGTGAAGAGGGTGCTGACCTCCGCAAAGACCCTATGGCTATGCAACGTCTTAAAGAGGCTGCCGAAAAAGCTAAAATCGAACTCTCTAGCTCTACTTCTACTGAAATCAACCTCCCTTATATCATGCCTGTAGGTGGTGTACCAAAACATTTGGTGAAAACTCTTACTCGCGCTCAATTCGA
>JAZLEE010000252.1:0-1528 GCA_045615085.1 Candidatus Aphodosoma sp.
GGAAGCGGGGGGATTCGAACCCCCGGTACGGTTACCCGTACGTCAGTTTAGCAAACTGGTGGTTTCAGCCACTCACCCACACTTCCAAGGGTGTTTAGTCGAACTAAACCGCTTTTCTTCAAAAGCAGTGCAAAGGTACAATAAATATTTGAATACACAAAATTTTTTCATTAAAATATTTTACTTATCTTTGTATTTTATTTCTAAAACCAAATAGTAAAATATAAACCTTTGATTATGAATAAACAAACAAGTTGGAAGAAATATCTAATACTATTCTCTCTCTTAATTTTTGTCGCTATTATTGCACTTTTTGGCATTTGGCGCACTGTTTTTTCTGCCCAATTGACTACAAAAGAGGGTAAAGAAATGCGAGTTTATGTTGATAAAGACGAAAATCTTGCTGATTTTGTTGCAAATCTCGAGGCTGATAGCATTATTTCCAATCCTAAAGCCTTTATGTTTGTTTGTCGTGTATTATCTATTAAACCAACCACAATTCTCCCCGCTGGTTGTTATCCCGTTTATCCCGAAATGACGTATCTCCAACTCATTCAGCGTGTAAAACGAGGCGAGCAAGTTCCTGTCAAACTCACAATCAACTATATGCGCCTCCCCGAGCAATTTGCTTCAAAGGTATCTAATCAACTCATGCTCGATTCTGCCGAGATAATGAATTATATCACCGACAAAGAGCGTATGGCTGAATTAGGTTATGCCCCAGAACATCTATTCGCTCTTGTCATTCGTAACACCTACGAGGTATGGTGGACCGTATCTATCGATAAACTCATGCAACGTCTCAAAAAAGAGAACGAAGCCTTTTGGAATGCCAATGACCGCCGTGCAAAAGCCGAAAAACTTGGTCTAACTATTCCCGAAGTCATCACACTCGCCAGTATCGTGGAGGAGGAGACTAATTATCAACCAGAAAAGTCGCGCGTGGCAGGCCTTTATCTCAATCGCCTTCGCAAAGGCATTCGTCTCCAAAGCGACCCTACAGTCAAATATGCACTCAAAGATTTCAAACTCAATCGTATCCTCTTTGAGCATCTCCGAGTTGATGATCCATACAATACTTATATGTATGCAGGCCTCCCTCCAGGACCAATTCGCTTGCCAAGTATAGCCACAATCGACGCCGTTCTTAATGCTGAAAAACATAACTATATCTATATGTGTGCTCATCCCGATTTCAATGGCACACACAATTTTGCTGTAACTCTTGCCGAGCACAACCGCAATGCCGCCAAATACCATGTTGCTCTTCGCAAGTGGTTAAAAGAGAAGAATAAGAAATAACGTTTTATTTATCACAAAAAGTTTGTGGGTATGAGAAAAATGTTGTACCTTTGCAGAAGATTGTGGAGGAGGGATTCTCTAATCCCTAACCTCTAACCCCAAAGAAAAAAAACTATTAACACATTTAATAATAATCAAATTACTATGAAAGTTCTTGTAGCAACAGAAAAACCATTTGCTAAAGCAGCTGTAGATGGTATCAAATCAATTGTAGAAGCTGCTGGTG
>JAZLEE010000253.1:0-9221 GCA_045615085.1 Candidatus Aphodosoma sp.
CGCAGATGGACAAGATGTGGTGGAATTGGTGTTCACAGCCAACAAAAATGCAGAATTGCGTCCGATAGCATCGATAGCATCGGGCGGTGAGATTGCGAGATTGATGTTGGCATTGAAATGCTTGATAGCTAAGAGTGCCGAGTTGCCTACGATTATTTTTGGCGAGATAGATACGGGTGTGAGTGGCGATGTGGCAGGCAGAATGGGTGAGATGATGGCAGAGATGGCGGGGGATATACAGGTGATAACAATCAGTCATTTGCCACAGATAGCGGCACGAGGCGGGCAACACTTCAAGGTGTTTAAGCACGACACAGAAGAAGCGACAGTGACACAGATAGTTGAATTGTCGTTGGCAGAGCGCGAGGCAGAGATAGCCGAGATGCTATCGGGTAAGAATCCGTCGGAAGCAGCAATCAGTGCAGCGCGTGAGTTATTGAATAAATGATAAAAATACATGAAGACAGGAAAACAAGAAAATGCATAAAAAGGAGAGAATAAGAAGATATCTTGTTCTCTTGTCTTCATGTCTAAGGAAAAATGTATAGATAAAAATATAATATGAAAGAAGAGGGATTAAATGCGTGGTCGCATGCCGTAGGGTGTGTATTTGCGGTGATGGCAGGGTGGATGTTGTTGGCGAAGTATGAAGGTTGCGACTGGGCGTATAAGGTTGGAGTGGTGGTATTTGCAGTTGGGGCATTTATGCAATATTTGGCTTCTACATTGTACCATTTAGCAGAGCCAGGTGAGCGCAAAGCGCGCTTGCGAGTGTTTGACCACGTGTCGATTTATGTTCTTATAGCAGCAAGTTATACGCCAGTGTGGTTGTCGGTGTTAGGAGGCATGGCAGGTTGGATAGGCTTTGGTGCAATGTGGGCTATAGCTATTGGCGGATTGGTTTATAAACTATTGGCAATAGGCAAATATCCGCGTCTTTCGTTGATAATCTACTTAGTGATGGGGTGGAGTGTTGTGTTTGTGGCTAAACCAGTGTGGGATGCTACGCCTGAGGCAGGTCTTTGGTGGTTGTTGGCCGAAGGATTGGCCTACACCATAGGCGCATGTTTTTATGCCAACCATAAGAAATATAGATATTTTCATTTCGTTTGGCACCTGTTTGTATTGATGGGCACTGTGGCGCATTTTATGTTTTTGTGGAAAACATTATAGACTTAAAGAGACAGGAAGACAAGTCAAAAAAATATGTAATAAAAGATGATAAGTGTAGAAAAATTAACGATAGATTTTACGGGAACACCACTTTTTGAAGAGGTGTCGTTTTTGGTGAATCCTAAGGAGAAGATAGCACTTGTAGGGAAGAATGGTGCGGGTAAGAGTACGATGTTGAAGGTGTTTGCTGGTAAACAACAATCGTCGGGTGGACGAGTATCGATGCCAAAAGATTTCAAGATTGGATATTTGCCACAGCACTTATTGGTGCAAGATGATAAGACCGTGATGGATGAGGCAAAAAGTGCCTTTGGCGATGTGCTCGACACGCAAAAGAGAGTGGAGCAGTTGACTCAAGAGTTGGCAGAGCGCACAGATTATGAGAGTGCTGAATACACAGAATTGATAGAGCGCTTGTCGATAGAAAACGAGCGATTGACCTTGATGGGAGCCGACAATATGATGTCGGAAATCGAGCGCACACTGATAGGTTTGGGATTTCTACGCACTGATTTTGATAGACCTACATCTGAATTTTCGGGTGGATGGCGTATGCGTATAGAGTTGGCAAAGATATTGTTGTCGCGACCAGATCTATTGTTGCTTGACGAGCCAACGAACCACCTCGACATAGAGTCGATACGATGGTTGGAGCAGTTTTTGGCAAATTCGTCGTCGTCGCTATTATTAGTATCGCACGACCGTGCATTTTTGGATGCAGTGACTACGCGCACGATAGAGATATCGTTGGGTCAGATTTACGATTATAAAGTGCCATATACTAAATATGTAGAATTGCGCAAAGAGCGTCGCGAGCAACAGATTCGTGCTTATGAGAATCAGCAAAAGATGATAGCTGACACAGAGGATTTCATTGAGCGATTCAGATATAAAGCGACAAAAGCAGTGCAGGTGCAATCGCGCATAAAGGCATTGGAGAGATTGGAGAGGATAGAGGTGGATTTGGAGGATAACTCGGCATTGAGATTGAAATTTCCGCCAGCACCACACTCGGGCGTATTGCCAGTGGAGATAGAGCATTTGACAAAAGCGTATGGTGACCATATAGTGCTAAATAATATTGATTTGCAAATACATAGAGGAGAGAAAGTGGCATTTGTGGGTAAGAATGGCGAGGGCAAGTCGACGCTTGTCAAATGTATCATGCAAGAGATAGAGCACTCAGGCACGATGAGGTTGGGGCACGGAGTGAAGATAGGTTATTTTGCACAGAATCAGGCATCGTTGTTGGATGAGAATTTGACAGTGTTTGACACGATAGACTATGTGGCAGTGGGAGATATTCGTACAAAAATACGCGATATACTCGGCGCATTTATGTTTGGCGGAGAGGCATCGGAGAAGAAAGTGAAAGTGCTATCGGGAGGAGAGCGTAGTAGATTGGCGATGATAAAACTGTTGTTAGAGCCAGTGAATCTGTTGATACTCGACGAGCCGACAAACCACTTGGATATGAGGTCGAAAGATGTGTTGAAAGAGGCGATACAGGCATTTGATGGAACAGTGATATTGGTGTCGCACGATAGGGATTTCCTAGATGGTTTGGTGACAAAAGTGTATGAATTCGATGGAGGAAAAGTGAAGACACACTTGGGTGGAATAGAGGAATATTTGAGAGCGACTGCAGATAGTCAACAGTCAACAGTCAATAGTCAACAGACAGTATCTAACGGACAATCGTTGGCGGTTGATAGTGCTTCGGTAGTTGAGAAGTCGGAGGGGCGTATAAACTATGAGATGCGCAAAGAGGTGTCGAAGAAGATACGCAAGATAGAGCGAGATATAGAGGGGTTAGAGAAAGATATAGAGAAAGCAGAGACTCGCATCGCTGAGATAGAGTCGAAATTTGCCGAAGGGGAGACTGGAGAGGCGTTGCTCAAGGAGTATGAACAGACGAAGCATACGCTTGACGCGAAGATGTATGAGTGGGAATTGTTGTCGGAAGAAGTAGAGACATTAAGAGGAGAGATTTTATAATTGTTTTGTATATGGATAAGAAAATAGTTTTGCCTAAGGGTTTTGAGGAAGAGGTGCGTGGTGTGATTGGTGATGGGGAGTGGAATGCGTTTGTGGATGCATTAGCGGAAGAAGCATCGGTTAGTATTCGTGTCAATTCTAAGATTACAGATTACAGATTGCAGATTACTAATAATGGTCAACTGGCGGCGGTGAAGTGGTGTGAATGTGGTAGGTATTTGGCTGAGAGACCGAAGTTTACGTATGATCCAGTGTTTCATGCGGGGGCGTATTATGTGCAGGAGGCTTCGTCGATGTTTGTGTGGCAGGCGTTGGAGCAGTATGTAGCGAAGGATGCTGTGGTGCTGGATATGTGTGCAGCACCTGGAGGTAAGTCTACGTTGATTGCTCAGTATTTAGCAAAAGAGGGTTTCTTGGTTTCGAATGAGTATGTGCCTCAAAGAGCACATGTGCTTGTGGAGAATATGACGAAATGGGGCGCGCCAAATGCATTGGTAACGAATAATGCTCCGCGACATTTTGAGAAATTGAAGATGAAATTTGATGCAATATTGGTGGATGCGCCTTGTTCGGGCGAAGGGATGTTTCGCAAAGATGAGCGCGCAAGAGAGGAGTGGAGCCCAGAGAATGTGGCGATGTGTGTGGAACGAGGTAGGGAGATTTTGGAGTCGGCATGGGAGGTGTTGAAACCTGGAGGTGTGTTGATCTATAGCACTTGTACGTTCAATCGCAAGGAGAATGAGGAGCAGGTGCAGTGGTTGATTGATGAGATGGGAGCGGAGTATTTGCCTATTATGATTGGTGAGGATTGGATGATTACGGAGACGGAGAGAGGATATAGATTTTTGCCTCATAAGACGAGAGGAGAGGGGTTGTTTTTGGCTGCAGTGAGAAAAAATGGAGTTGAGAAAGGAGAATTGATAATTGATAATTCTCGAGGTAAGAATAAGAAAGATAAGAAGGCGAAACAGACGGCGTTTAATAGTCAAAAGTCAATAGTTGATTTGTTGGAGGTGGATTTTGTGGTAATGGAGTGTGAGGGTAAATTGCATGCGGTGCAGTGTGCTCGTGAGGAGTTGGTGACGGAGTGTCGGAAGGTGTTGAATGTGCTAGCATTTGGTGTGCAGTTGTTTGAACAAAAAGGTAAGGACTTGATTCCACAAGCAGCGTTGGCTATGTCGCAAGTATATAAGCGTGGTGCTTATCCTGAGGCAGAGTTGGGATATGAGGAGGCGTTGTCGTTTTTGAGACGAGAGGCTATTGTGCTTGACGCGAATGTGCCTCGTGGGTTTGTGTTGGTGACTTATGATGGGTTACCTCTTGGATGGGTGAAGAATATTGGGAATAGGTCGAATAATTTGTATCCTGAATATTGGAGAATAAGGAATTAATGAGGGATGTATAAATAATGATTGATTATGAGAACGATATTGTTTTGGTTGGTGGCGGTGGTGCCATTGATGGTGTGGGCGCAAGAGCCTGAGGGCAATGGCGTGGTGGTGAAGCATAAATTTTATTCACTATCTTATGTGGAAGAGCATGAACAGGCAGAGTGGGTATATTATATGCTGACTTCGGCGATGGTGAATGGAGATGCAGAAAGGGGGGATGATTTTAGATTGGATGGAGCGGTGAAGACCGGCTCGGCAGATTTGAGCGATTATAAGGGTTCGGGTTATGATAGAGGTCATCTTTGTCCTGCAGCTGATATGAAACAGTCGGATGAGGCAATGTCGGAGACATTTTTCATGTCGAATATGAGTCCGCAAGTGGGGGCGTTTAATCGTGGTGTATGGGCAAGATTGGAGGACCAAGTGAGAAAATGGGCAGTAGAAGATGATACGATATATGTGGCTACGGGACCAGTGTTTGTGAATAATATTGGTGAGATTGGTGAAAATAAGGTGACTGTGCCTGGTTTTTATTATAAGGTGATATATTCGCCGAAAAGAAATAGAATGCAGGCATTTTTATTGCCAAATAGAGAGGGATTGAAGGCGAATTGGGGAACGTATACGGTGAGCGTTGATGTGTTAGAGTGGTTGACTAGTGTTGACTTTTTTGCTGATATGGAAGATGTTGCAGAGGCAGAATTGGAATGTGAGAATGATTATGAGGCGTGGATTGAAAAAAAAAGAGAGAAGGTGGATATGGTGAAAGTGAATGGACTAAGTGGTGTGGCACAACAGTGTAAGGGGGTAGCGAAGAGTACGGGACAGAGATGCAAATCGCGCACGACGAATGCTAATGGATATTGTGATGCACATCAAGGTCAAGTTCCTAAGTGATGATGGCATATAATTTGTATGTTATTAAAGAGAAAATTTTCCTTAAATATTCATAGTTATGAAAATTGCATTATTTATTTTGTGTGATACGACTCCAGTAGAGAATTTGGGTCGTATGTCTAATGCCTTGATTATGGCACAAGAGGCTATAGAAAATGGTGATGATTTGAAGTTTATTCTTTCTGGAGCAGCAACGCGTTGGATTGCTGAATTGGAAAAGGATACGCATCCATTGCACAAAAAATATATGGAGTTGAAACCATATATAACTGGGGTTTGTGAGTATTGTACTGCTGGTTTCAAACAAGGTTTGCATGTGAAAGAGGCCGGAATTCCTGTGATTGCAGAATACAATGGGCATCCAAGTATGCGTAGATTGATTATGGAAGGTTATACCGTGATAACGATTTGATTTTGTTTTACGTTGTAATATATAAGCCTCGCTGCACTAATGGTGTTTGGCGAGGCTTATTCGTTTATTTAGACTTTTTGCGAGCAAGATAGAGTTGTGTGGAGTTGAATATGTTTTGCCAAATGACATATAGACCAGGAGCAAGGGCGGTGACAGGATGGAGATAGGCCGAGCAAATCCAGATGGCAAGGATGGTGTTTTTTTGACCGAGGGATTGTCCGCATGCAATGGTGTCGCCAGAGGTTTTGCCAATGGCTTTACCTGTTAAAAATTGGGATAGACAAGCGATTAGTGAACCTATAGAAAGCAAAAGTAGTGTGTGGAGGTCAGTAGGTTCTTCAATGAGCGAGCGAACTGTCATGCCCATTGCGATGGTGAGTGCAATAGCCCACATGTAGAACGCCAAACCGCTTATAGAAGTTAGGCAAGTGTTGACTTTGGGCAGAGCGTAGCGTATGAGTTGAGCAAGAAGAAATGGACAGATGAGGAGAGGAAAAATACGTTTTAGGATAGTTATGAGTTGAGAATTGAAAGTTGAGAATTGAAAGTTTGTGATACCTTCGGTGATGAGGGGAAAGAGGATTGGGATGACGAAGGCCACGACGAGATTGCAGAGGAGTGTGTAAGAGGTGATGCTAGCTACATTGCCACCGAGTTTGCCTGTGACAACAGCAGCGGCTGTGGCAGTAGGGCATAAGATGCATATCATGATGCCTTGTGCTACGATGGAGTCGAATGGTGCTATGAGGATATAGATGACAATGGCTCCGAGAACTTCGATGAGTAAGAGCCATAGGTGAGTGAGACGAGGGCGGAGGTCGCGGAGAGAGAGTTTGCTGAACGTGAGGAGTAGCATTGTGAAAATGAGATAAGGAGTGATGAACGAGAGATAGCCCAACACTTTATAGCCCAAAGTGCCAATTATCATGGCGAGAGGGAGAGTCCAGTTTTTTATTAAATTCATGTTTATCTAAGTTTGTTGCGGTTGAAGTGAGGTCCAACATAGAGGGTGAAGTATATGGCAGAGATGAGGCAGAGGGTGCCACCTATTAAGTAGGCATAGGCAAAAGAGGTGTGTTGTGAGACGATGCCACCGATGACGAGTCCGATGCCAATGCCGACATCCCACGATGTGAGATAGGTGGAATTGGCTGTGCCACGCTGATTGTGTTCGGCAAGGTTGACAAACAGAGTGTTGTAGGCAGGGAATATGATACCAAAACCAGTGCCGACGCATAGTGCAATAGCGATGAAAATGCCAGATAGCATAGTTGGCTGGTGTTGACTGATAGGGAGACAAGCAGCGAGTCCGAAATAGGATATAATTACAAGGATGATACCAACGGAGATGACTTGTGTGACATAGCCACGGTCGACCAACTTGCCAGAAAAGATGCGCGAAGTCATCATGCCAGCCGCCATAAAAGTGAAGAAAAGTCCACTTGAAATAGAGAGATTGAGTTCTTGAGCGTATACAGCAATGTAACTTGAAGTGATGCCATAAGGGACAGAGAGCATGAGCAGTGCAATGCCAGCGGGGATGCCTTTGATGAGGAGAAAGCGGTCGAGTGAGATAGGAGGACGTTTGACAGGAGGACGTTGTTTGGTATGAATGCTATAGGCAAGGATGAGTCCGATGGTGCCGGTGGTAATGGCAATAAAGAAAATAGTGTTGAACGAAAAAAAGTCGTGAAGAAAGAGTCCGACCATGGGGCCAAATGCCATAGCAATGTTGTTGGCAAGTCCGTAATAACCAAGTCCTTCGCCACGACGTTCTGAAGGCATGATGTCGATGACCACGGTGTTGCCTGCTACGGTGACAATGCCAAACATAATGCCTTGTAATGCACGTACGATGACGACCATAAACAGTGAGATGGCAACTATGTAGCCACCGAAGAAGAGTACGAAAAAGAGGTAGGTGGCAACATATAATGGTTTGCGTGCCATGGCATCGAGTAGATAGCCAGCAAAGGGGCGTATGGTGAGAGCAGCCACGGTGTAGCATGCTAAGATAATGCCAATTAGTGAGTTGGGGGTGTTAAATATCTCTTTAAGATAAAAAGGCAGAATAGGCATAATTAGGTAGAAGGCGAAAAAGAGCATGAAGTTTGCACCTAATATAGCCCAATAGCTACGAGTGAAAAGTTGAGGTTTCATTGGTTGTTTGGTGTTGGTGAAAATCCAAGTGCAAAGTTACGAATTAAAGTTGAAAATAGATTGTTGTTGTACGAAAAAAATCAGTATTGAAAAAGTAGTTAAATATTTTTGTCAGTTCAATAAAAAACAGTATATTTGCAGATTATATATAAAATGCGAAAATTATGGAAAAGAAAGCAATAATTTATGTAATAGTAGGGGTTGTAGCACTGATTGTTACAAGTTGTAAAATACAAAATGCGCCAGGTGCATATCAATGTGCAAAAGGGCGAGTTACGGTTGAAGACTTGCAGAAAAAAAATGAGAATAAACCAGAAGTGGCACCTACGCCTGCACCAGTAGAGCGTCAGACAGAGTCGGCTCAAGAGGTGAAACAACAGGAGGTTGTAGAAGAACCAACATTTGTGCCTGCGCCAGTGGTGGTGCCAATGCCTGCGCCAGAAGTGGAGGTTGCAGATGAACCTGAGGTGACACGTGCTGAAAAATTTGAGGTGGTTGAAGGTCAGACTAATGTGGTGTTGAAGAAATATCATGTGGTGATAGGTTCGTTTGGTAATAAAGATAATGCATTGCGCTTGCAAGCGGAGATGCGTCTGGATTATGAGCCGATACTTGTGCAAAATGATAGAGGTATGTATCGCGTGTTGTTGATGACATACGATACATATAAAGAGGCTAGAACAAAAATAACAGAGATACGTGATAAATTTCCAGATGCGTGGATTTTAATTAAGGAGTAGGGTGTAGTGAGTAAGGAGTAAGACTTGCTGCTCGCTATTAGTTGCAAAAGAAATGAGTGAATTGAAATTGACTATATTAGGGTCGGGGTCGGCATTGCCAAGGGGTGATGCCTTTCATACGTCGCAAGTGTTGGAGATGCGCAACAAGCAATTTATGATTGATTGTGGCGAGGGGGCACAGATAAGGATGCGACAAAATTGTGTGCATACGGCCCGATTGAACCATATATTTATCAGTCACTTGCATGGCGACCATTGCTTTGGATTGATAGGGTTGATTTCGACACTTGGGATGTTGGGCAGAACGGCAGATATAACAATACATTCGCATCCCGACTTGGAGGCATTGTTGGCACCACAGGTGAAATATTTTTGTTCGGAATTTCCGTTTGAAGTGAAATTTGAGCCTTTCTCGCCATACAAGAGCGAGGTGATATATGATGATAAGAG
>JAZLEE010000254.1:0-2183 GCA_045615085.1 Candidatus Aphodosoma sp.
GCCAAATGCAGGTGTGTTTTCGGCATTTTTGCCAGCTGTGTTTATCGGCGCAGGCTTTTTGATGGTGATGGATGCAAGTATCAACGTGACGATGGAGCCATTCCGTGCGTTGGTGGCAGATATGTTGCCAGATGAGCAATCGACAGTAGGATTTTCAGTGCAAACATTCTTGATTGGTGTAGGTGCTGTGATAGGTTCGTGGTTGCCATACGTGATGTTGAATTGGTTTGGCTTGGGCGATGCAACATCTGCTTCGGGTGTGCCTCTTAATCTTGTATATTCATTCTATATTGGTGCTGCAGTGTTGATTGTTACTATTTTGTGGACTGTGACTCACACTAAAGAATATTCACCAAAAGAGTTGGCAGAATTTGCTTCTAAAACCGAGGAAGAAGAGAAACCAAAATTCACTGATTTGTTTCGCGACTTTATGAATATGCCAAAAACTATGTTGCAACTTGGCGTAGTGCAATTCTTTTCATGGATTGCGTTGTTTGGCATGTGGGTATATACCACACCTGCTGTGGCACAACATATCTATGGTACAGCCGATGCCACTTCGCCTCTCTACCAACAAGCTGGCGACTGGGTAGGCGTTATCTTTGGTGTTTATAACTTTGTGGCAATGTTGTTTGCCTTGTGTTTGATTCCTATTTCTAAGAAATTGGGTCGTAAGACAACTCACGCTATTGCATTGGTCATTGGTGGTATAAGTTTGATTTCGATGTATTTTATCTCTAACGACACAATGTTGGTGTTGCCTATGATTGGTATCGGTATTGCTTGGGCATCTATACTTGCTATGCCGTATGCTATTTTGGCACCAGCATTGCCAGCAGGCAAAACAGGTGTTTATATGGGTATTTTTAATTTCTTCATCACTATACCACAAATTATCAACGCATTGTTTAGTGGCTTGTTGTTGAAACATCTCTTTGGTCTCGAAGCAATTTGGATGATGGTGCTCTCAGGTGCATTCCTCATAATCGGTGCAGTGACAGTGATGTTTATCAAAGAAAAAAATTAAATTAAAAAGACATAATAACAAAAAGACATAATTTCTGTTATTATGTTCTTTTGTCTTATTTATATAAAAATGAAAAAAACATTTCTCTTAATATTGTGCATTGTGCATTGCGTATTGTGCATTGATGTAATGGCAACATTGCCAGTGCGTAATGGAAAATTAGAAAAAATGAAAGTGTATGAACGCGTAGAGCCTGCGTCGTGGTGGGCAGGGATGAATAATCCCGAATTGCAATTGATGATATATGGTGCAGGAGTAGGGCGTTGTCAAGTAGGCGTGCAAGAGGAAGAGATAAAACTTTTGCGTGTAGAGCGCACCTCTAATCCCAACTACCTTTTTGTATATCTCAATACCGAAGGCGCTCCAGCGGGTATATATAATATCGTGTTGCGAGGACCACTCAAAACTGCTACAATCAAATATGAACTCAAAGAGCGTCGCGAAGGTTCGGCTGAGCGAGAGAGTTTTGGTTCGCAAGACGCAGTGTATCTATTGATGCCAGACCGCTTTGCCAATGGCAATCCTGATAACGACAACGTAGAGGGCTATATACAAAAGGTAGATAATACCAATTTGCATCAGCGTCAAGGTGGTGATATCGAGGGGATAATCCAACATCTCGATTATATTGCCGACCTTGGTATGACAGCCCTTTGGACTACACCTTTGCTTGACGACAACGACACTTTGTATTCATATCACCACTATGCAACTACTAATTTCTATAAGGTAGACCCACGCTTGGGTACAAACGACGATTTTGTGCGCTTGGTGGAAGAGTGTCATCGTCATGGATTGAAATATATTATGGACATAGTGCCAAATCATGTCAATCCACGTCATTGGTGGCACAACGATTTGCCCGATTCATCGTGGTATAACCAATGGCCAGAGTTCACTCGCACCAACTATAAGATTGTGTGTGCTACAGACCCTCATGTGTCGCAAGCTGATAAAAAGCAGTTGCAACAAGGATGGTTCGATGTGAATATGGCAGACTTGAATTACAATAACCGACTATTGTTTGATTATGTGCTTCAGTCGTATATCTATTGGGCAGAGTTGACAGGGTTGGATGGATTTAGAGTTGATACTTATCCATATAATGATTTGAATCTTGCATCGCAAATGATGGCAGGTATTCGTCGTGAATATC
>JAZLEE010000255.1:0-2848 GCA_045615085.1 Candidatus Aphodosoma sp.
CTGTCGACTTAATGAAACAATGCAAGAAATAAATAATACATTAGTCGTTGTTGGTGTGCAATGGGGCGATGAAGGCAAAGGCAAAATGACCGACTATCTTGGTCAAAAAGCCGATGTTGTAGTGCGCTACCAAGGCGGTAATAATGCTGGTCACACCATCACATTTGGAGGCAACAAATATGCTCTCCAATCAATTCCATCTGGTGTTTTCAATCCACATATCAAAAACGTCATGGCCAACGGTATGGTTATCAACCCAAAGGCTGCAATTGGCGAATTGGAAGGTTTGAAACAACGTGGAATCACCGATTTCCAACTCTTCATCTCTGACCGTGCTGCTGTGATTATGCCTTATCACATCGAACTCGATGGTGCATACGAAGCACTCAAAGGTGGCAAACAAATCGGTACTACTAAAAAAGGTATCGGCCCTGCTTATTGCGACAAATATAGCCGTGTAGGTATCCGCATTGGCGACCTTATCGACCCTGAATATTTTGCAGAACGTCTTCGCGATGCGTTGACACAAAAGAACGTAGAACTTCGTGCTTTGGGTCTTGCAGAGATGGATTTTGACACACTCTACAAAGAATTCCTTGCGTATGGCGAAGTGCTCCGTCCTTATATTTGCGACACATCAATCCTTTTGAATAAAGAGATTGAAGAGGGCAAAAAAGTGTTGTTCGAAGGTGCTCAAGGCGTGATGCTTTGTATCGAAAATGGTACTTACCCATTTGTTACATCATCATCTCCTACAGCTGCTAGCGTACCTCTTGGTGCTGGTGTGGCTCCACGTTATATCAATCGTGCGTTGGGTATCTGTAAAGCTTATACAACACGTGTAGGTGCTGGTCCATTCCCAACTGAATTGGAAGGCGAATTGGCTGACTACATTCGCGAGCGCGGTCATGAGTATGGCACTGTTACAGGTCGTCCACGCCGTGTAGGCTATCTCGATGCCGTAGGCCTCCGTCACGCATGCCGCATTTCAGGTATCAACTATCTCAGCATCATGTTGTTCGACGTGCTTTCGGGCGTTGAAACACTCAAAATCTGTACTGGCTACGAACTCGATGGCAAAGTAATCGACTATGTGCCTGCTACACTTAGTGCTCTCGAACGCTGCAAACCTGTCTATATCGAAATGGAAGGTTGGAAAGAAAACATCGAAGACATTCGCGATTTCGATGCACTCCCTGCTGCTGCTAAAGCATATCTCCGTAAAATTGAAGAACTCACAAATACCGAGATTGCAGTAGTCAGCGTAGGTCC
The DNA here is from genome assembly GCA_045615085.1 of Candidatus Aphodosoma sp. GTDB lineage: Bacteria > Bacteroidota > Bacteroidia > Bacteroidales > Paludibacteraceae > Aphodosoma. Next base: position 1,273 of record JAZLEE010000255.1, read on the forward strand.
TGATCGTACACAAACAATCATGATAAAAGATATCTTTTAAATGAAAGCAGAGGCGCAACTCATGGGTTGCGCCTCTCTTTTTTTCTGACCTATATATTTTTTAAGCATAAAAAAAGGATGATTTCAGTTGAGAAATCATCCTTTTTTATGGCTAAGAAAATTGATTATTCTTCTGTAGTAGTAGCTTCTTCAGTTGCAACTTCAGTAGGGAGTTCTACTGCTGCATCGTCGAAACCTGCAGGAGCTTGAACTGGCATTTCTACTTGGTCAGCGATTTCTGATGTAGTAGTAGGAGCATCAGTTCCGTGGAACGCAGTAGCCAAAACGCAGAGAAGTACGATAACACAGATAAGACCCCAAGTTGTTTTTTCGAGGAAGTCAGTTGTTTTGCGTACACCCATGATTTGGTTTGACGAAGCAAAATTAGCTGCAAGACCACCACCTTTTGAGTTTTGAACCAATACGATAAGGATCAAAATCACAGCAAGAATAACAATTAAAATTGTAAGTAGTGAATACATGTTTTACTCTTTTTTATTATGATTATTTATTATTGTTTCAAGGAATTTAATTTGAAGTGCAAAGTTAGCACTTTTTTTTGGATTATTCAAACTTATTGCCCTTAAAATTTCAATTGCCTCTAAATATTTTTGTTCTTTTATAAGTTTTTTAGCATCCTCTTCAGTTTTTAGTGGGGTATCGACAGGTTGAGAAGGTATTATTGTCGGTTGTTTTGGTGTCGATGGTGTCGATGGTGTCGATGGAGTCGGTTGTGGTTCGGTTGGGGAGACGCAATGTATTGCGTCTTTACTTTTTTGTCGTGCAAGGCGAGCGGCTTTGAGTTGGGCTGCTAGTTGTTGGAGCGATTGCTTTTGCTCTTGGTTTTGCTCTAAAGCGAAATAGTCAGTTGTTGGTAGAGACGTAATATATTGCGTCTCTACTATATTTGAGTTTTTGTATTCTTCAGTAAGATAGTTGTAGAACAATCGGCGGTTGGATATGTGCATGCCATATCGCATCAGTTCATCTTCGAATATAGCATCATCTTGTATGTATAGCAAGCGAAGATATATCCAATAGAGCACCTCGCAATAGGGATATGCCACAATCAAACGACGCAACTCGCCACTCGAAGCATTCGCCACAAGCTCTGGGTCATTTAAATATCTATTTATTTCAGTTCGATTCATATAAACTATCACAAATAATATATTTTCAAAAGTTCATTCCTCACTCCTCATTCCTCACTTTTAACTACCAATTCGCTACAGTGCCGTTGAATATTTGGTCGATGATTTCTTCAATCATCTCGTCGATGAGGGCATCTTGCACATCGTTCAGCGTGCTCGTACTTGGGAATGTGCGGTTTGCCGAGTAGCTATTGTCGGTTTCGTCGCCAGTCACGTTGTTGATAAAGTGCACTTTCACCGTGAGCGTCAATCGGTTTTCGGCAGCCAATGCGTTGGCACCCACCGAGAGAGGCACGAGATTGTAGCCCGTAATTGCACCCGAAATGTCGAGGTCGCCACCAGCGCTCACGATATTGAGGCGAGTTTGCGAGGCATAGATATTGTTG
>JAZLEE010000256.1:0-3129 GCA_045615085.1 Candidatus Aphodosoma sp.
AGGTGGTTCAAGTTTGCTTCTACTTATCTTTATTGCCCTTAGCCGTAAACGCAATATTAACCGTTACGAAGGCATATCTATGCTCACTATCTACGGCATATATCTTGCATGGCTTTTAATGAATATTTAAGTAATTAGTAAGGAGTAATTAGTAAATAATTAATTCCTCATTCCTCATTCCTAACTCCTAACTAAAAATGTATCGTATCGGATTAACACTTAGCGGTGGTGGAGCTAAAGGTCTTGCTCATGCAGGAGTCCTCAAAGCCCTTGAAGAATATGGCTTGCGCCCACAAATACTCTCAGGAGTCAGTGCCGGAGCCATAGTCGCAGCTCTATATGCCGACGGCAAAACACCCGACGACATCTGCTACTTCTTCAAGCAAACCAAATTTATGGACTATGTTGGCTTCGTTCGCCCTAAAAAAGGACTAATGAGCACCCGCAAATTCGAGGCAATGCTCTCCGAAGCCATTACTGCCAAAACATTCGAGGAGTTGTCAATACCGCTCTTCATCAATGCCACCGAACTAACAATTGGTGAGAATGCAGTATTCTCTACAGGACCACTTATCGAAAAAATCGTTGCTTCTGCTTCGGTACCAATATTTCTTACTCCAAAGGAGATTAATGGTAAAGTATATGTAGATGGTGGCATATTCAACAACATGCCTGCCTCGCTCATTCGTCGCAAATGCAAATTCTTGATTGGCTGCCATGTCAACCCTATCCGCCACGACAACACCCTCAACTCTACTGCCCAAATCCTCGAGCGTGTCTACAACCTCTCGATACAATCGAGCACCGTACCCGAGAAGAAAATCTGCAATCTCGTACTCGAACCCGACGAAGCCAAACAATACGGAATGTTCGACACCGACCACTTCGAAGACATATTCAACATCGGATACGAATACACAATGCAAACCCTCTTAAACACAAAAATAGAAATGCCACTCTAACATATTAGGGTGGCTTTTTTTATGCTTTGCTTGAAGGTATGGTTATCCTATGAAGAAGGTTGCTGTTAGGTAGGAAAAAAGTAACTATTAATTTGTTCTATAAACGATAGTAAGAATACCAAAAAATAGAGGCACAAGAAATTCTTGTGCCTCTATTTTTTATTTTTATAAGAGAGACGCAATATGTTGCATCTCTACTTGATTATATTAACTGAATTATTTTACAATAGTTTTATAAACTACGCCATTCACACGGATAATAGCAATGTTATTAAGACCATTGATAACTGTTGTATTAGTGTTAGAAACACCAGCAAATACGCGAATACCGTTTACTGTGTAAACTTCAATCATTGCACCAGCTTCGGCTTCTACATAAACAGCACCATTGTTAGAATAAACATTAACAAGAGCGAAATTGTTATCTACATCAACTGTTGGGTCAGCTACTTTCCAACCTTCTTTGAGGATAAATGATTGACCCATTGCAACAGAATTCCAATCGAAACGAACTTTTGAAATTGACATTGTTGCCTCAGCATCAAATGCAGCAGCAGGAAGATTTTCGCCAAGAACGTTGAATACTTGACCTGCATAGTTATAATAGTCTTCTGTATATTTAGGAGATACAAACACATAAGTAGTACCTTCTTCTTCGTAAGACTCAACATCGAATGCTGTTTCTGCATCCCAGTAGAAGTAAGCAGTTGTTTTTTCACCACCTGTCATGTGGTCCATCATAGTTTCTGCATAATAATTAGCCGCAGTATCTACTTTAAGCAATAGACCAGCATATTTGATACGATTAGCAAGAACATCATCAATGTTAGCAAAAACAATAGCTTCGATAAAATCACTTGCTTCGCAACGAGCTGCAAAATCGGCATAAGATTCTGTGATTTGGTCTTCCCAACCAAATTCGTCAACTTCTACACCAAGAACTTTAGGCATGAAAGTCAACACTGGAGCACCATAAACTTCACCTGTTGGGAGGAATGTTTCGTCATCCATAACAGCTTTGAAATCGATAGTTGCGAAGAATTCAGCAGGGAGTTTTTTACCGATTTCGATAGAAAGACCAGGAATAGTGTCCCAACCGATAGTTTCCCAAGTTTCTTCGTCCATGATAGGATTGTAGATATCACCTTCTGCTTGAAGGACAATAACACCAGTACCATCATTAAGGTAGTAGTTATTGATATTGCCACCCATCATACCTGAAGTTACAACTTTGTCTACAACTGTTGGTTGAGATTCAAGAATAGCAATAGTTTCGTACCATGAATAGTCGGCATAACGGTCTTTTTCCCAAATACCTTTTTTATAAATAGCAGCAATATTAGCAAAACGAACAGTATCAGGCAAGATTTCGCCAATTTTATAAGTCAATGTAATAGCCTCATTGATTTCTGCTTCGCTAAAAAACACTACACCTGCAGGGATTGTGATAGTATAATCGCCAAAAGCTGTGATATAATCCAAACTATCAGTATATTCATTAGCAACAACCGACAATGTGAGAGCATTGCCTTCTACAGCACAAGCCATAGGAGCGATAGGAGAAGTTTGAGTACCGAAGTCTTCATCTTCAACAACTTTGTTGCAGAATGGCCATACAGAAGGATTTAGAGTTTCGCCAAGGTCAGCAAGTGTAAGAGCTGTAACATCTTCGAAAGTGATTACAACTTCGCGAATTTCGGCTACTTTAGAACCTTCAACTGGATTAGTTGTATAGAAAGCTTCTGTTTCTACTGGAGTTGTAGTCTCTTCATAATCGTTGTCGATAACGAAGTTCAAAACGAATTCAGTATCGTTATAAACTTTTTCTGCATCCGCACGGTTAGGTTGCATCAACACTGTACCAGCAGGGATAACAATGCGATAGTTACCTTTTTTGTTGTAAGCACCATCCACGAGAGTGAAGCGGTCGTCGCGAACTTTCATTGTAGTAGAAAGACCTGCATTTGTACCTGACAAAACGCCATCGTAATCTTCAGCAAGGTCGGCTACAACAGGAGTAGCTTTACCATCGGCATCAACAGAGAAGAAAGTAGCAGTTGTACTAATCATCATATAAGCTTTAGTTACTTCTGTGCCATCCAATTTACGACCGATTGAGTCGACACCAGCAAAAGTCACAGTAACAGCAGAGAATGATTCAAGAGTG
>JAZLEE010000257.1:0-6258 GCA_045615085.1 Candidatus Aphodosoma sp.
GATTGGAACGATTGCTTTGGTTTTCATAGTAATAATAGATTTTTGTGGTTTTTTGATATAGACATGAAGACAAGAGAACAAGATTTATTTTCGTGTCATCGTGTCTTCCTGTCTAGAAATATATCATTTGGTTTTGTATGAGCAGCGTGCTTTGCCTTTTTGGATGTTTTGGAGTTTGCCGCTAATCATTTGACGACGGATTGGTGATACGCGGTCGGTGAATACGTGGCCTTCGAGGTGGTCGTATTCGTGTTGCACAATGCGAGCAAAGAAGCCTGTGAATGTTTCTGTGTGCTCTACGAAGTTTTCGTCGAAGTAGTTGAGTGTCACTTCGGTTGGACGAGTTACTTTTTCGTGAATGCCTGGCACACTGAGACAGCCTTCTTCGTAGGCAATAGTTTCTTCGCTATGGTCGATAATCTCGGGATTGATAAATACGCGTTTGGCTACATCGATTTCGGGGAAATCTTCTTTCATTGGTGTGGCATCGATGACAAAAAGGCGGATTGGAAGCCCAACTTGTGGGGCTGCAAGACCAACACCGTCGGAGTTGTACATGGTTTGGAACATATTGTCGAGCAACTCGGCGAGGTTAGGGTAGTCGGCTGTGATGTCTTCGGTCTCTTTGCGAAGAACTGGTTGTCCGTAGAGGTAAATTGGGAGTATCATATTTTTAGTTAGTAGTTAGGAGTTAGAAGTTAGGAGTGATAAGAGGGTTGAGAATTAGAGTACGTTCAACACTTGTTCTTTGATTTGTTCGAGTTCGTCTTTCATTTTGACGACGATGATTTGCATTTCGCTATGGTTGGATTTTGAACCGAGGGTGTTGATTTCGCGACCCATCTCTTGCGCTATGAAACCGAGTTTTTTGCCAGGGTTTTGCTCTTTATCCATAGTTTCGATAAAATAGCGTAGATGATTGCGAAGGCGCACTTTTTCTTCGTTGACGTCTAACTTCTCAATGTAGAATATCATTTCTTGTTCGAGACGATTGCGGTCGACTGCGATTTTATCTTCGAGAGTTTTGAGGCCTTCTTCGATGCGAGATTTGATTTTGGCAATGCGTTCGCCTTCGTATGGTTCTACTTGTGCAAGTAGTGTGCCAATTGTGTCGATTTTGCCCACAAACATATTGTAGAGTGATTGTCCTTCTTGAGCACGGAAAGCTTCGATTTGTGTGAAAGCTTGGTCCAATAGTTGAAGAATAACATTCCACTCTGCCTCATCGAGCACCGAAAGTTCGGTTTTGAGAGTTTCGGGCATGCGGAGAATGAGTTCCATCATATTCTCTGGCACAGGCATATTGAGGGCATTGCATGTGTCGGTGATTTGTTGACGATAGTTTTCTACAACGGCTTGATTGATGCGTGTGGCAGCTGTAGAGCTGGCATCTTCGATATATAGTGAGAAGTCGATTTTGCCACGTTCGAGACGCGCGGCAATGGCGTTGCGTATTTCGATATCTTTCTCGCGATAGAGCGCTGCAATGCGAGTAGATACGTCTAATTGTTTGGAATTGAGTGATTTGATTTCGATGACAATTTTCTTGTTGTTGTATTCGCAAGAGGCTTTGCCATAGCCAGTCATTGAGTGAAGCATTATATGTTTAGTTAATAGTTAATAGTTGATAGTTAGGGGAATTGGAATTAGTGGGCAAAGTTACAAAAAAAATGGCAATTATACTGCATTTTTCGACCTGTTTTTTTATACTTATTAGTAATAATCGGGGTTCTGAGAGGATATTAATTTTTCTAAAAAAAAAGTGTGTTTTTCTTTTGTTTTTCTAAAAAAAAGTGCTACATTTGCAACACAATTTATCGTGCATAGTTTGCAGTTTTGGATAACTTTTTTGAAAATGAATTACAGATAGTTATCCGTTTTCTTGTGTTTCTAACAAAACTAAAATATAAAAAATATAACCGTGGAACCTAAAATTATAACCGAAATTGAAGCCAGAGATGCTTCGAAAGAATACTTTGGCGGTGATGAATTGGCCGCACAAGTGTGGGTGAATAAATATGCCTTGAAAGACTCGCAAGGCAATTTGTATGAACGCACCCCTGCAGATATGCACTGGCGTTTGGCTCGCGAAATTGCACGCGTAGAACGCAAGTATCCTAACCCACTTAGCGAACAAGAGTTGTTTGACTTGTTCGACCACTTCCGTTATATCGTGCCTCAAGGTAGTCCGATGACGGGTATTGGTAATAATTTCCAAGTGTCTTCGCTATCTAACTGCTTTGTGATTGGTGTGGATGGCGAGGCTGACTCGTATGGCGGTATCTTCAAAATCGACGAAGAGCAAGTGCAATTGATGAAACGTCGCGGTGGTGTGGGTCATGACTTGACTCATATACGTCCTGAGGGTTCGCCTGTTAAGAACTCGGCTCTTACATCGACTGGTATTGTGCCTTTTATGGAACGCTATTCTAATTCAACTCGCGAAGTGGCTCAAGGTGGTCGTCGTGGTGCGTTGATGTTGTCGGTTTCGATTAAACACCCTGACTCGGAAAAATTTATTGATGCTAAGATGACTCAAGGCAAGGTGACAGGCGCGAATGTGTCGGTGAAAATTGATGATGATTTTATGCGTGCTGTTGAAGCTGATGAATTGTATACTCAACAATATCCAGTTGACTCGAAAGAACCAATCAATCTAAAACAAATAAATGCTAAGGCTTTGTGGGACAAAATTATCCACAATGCATGGAGTAGTGCTGAACCTGGCGTTTTGTTCTGGGATACAATTATTCGCGAATCTGTGCCAGATTGTTATGCTGACCTTGGTTATCGCACAGTGTCGACTAACCCTTGTGGTGAAATTCCGTTGTGTCCTTATGATAGTTGTCGTCTTTTGGCTATCAACCTATATTCGTATGTAGAAAATCCATTTACTGCTGAAGCTAAATTTAATTTCGACCTCTTCCGTCGTCATGTGGGTCTTGCTCAACGTATTATGGACGATATTATCGACCTCGAAATTGAAAAAATTGAGAAGATTTTGACTAAAATACAATCGGACCCAGAAGATAATATCGTGAAACGCACTGAATATGAGTTGTGGGATAAGATTATGAACAAAACGTTGAAGGGCCGTCGTACGGGTGTGGGTGTTACTGCAGAAGGTGATATGTTGGCAGCATTGGGCCTTCGCTATGGAACTGAAGAGGCTACTGAATTCTCGACTCAAGTGCATAGCGTGGTGGCTGTTGAGGCTTATCGTTCGAGTGTGACTATGGCTAAGGAACGTGGTGCTTTTGAAGTATATAATGCTGAGCGTGAGGCTAACAACCCATTTGTGAATCGTATTAAAGAGCAAGATGAGGCGTTGTATAAAGATATGGTGAAATATGGTCGTCGTAATATTGCATGTTTGACAATTGCACCAACTGGTACAACAAGTATCATGACTCAAACTACTTCGGGTATTGAACCTGCGTTTATGCCAGTATATAAACGCCGTCGTAAAGTTAACCCTAATGACACTAATGTGCGCGTTGACTTTGTTGACCCAGATGGTGATGCTTTTGAAGAATATATCGTGTTCCACCACAAATTTGCAGAGTGGATGCGTGTCAATGGTATTGATACAACGCTTAATTATACACAAGAAGAACTTGACGATATTATTGCTCGTTCACCTTATTATAAAGCAACATCTAACGACATTGATTGGTTGCAAAAAGTGAAGATGCAAGGTAGTATTCAAAAATGGGTTGACCATAGCATTAGTGTGACTATCAACCTCCCTGCGACTGCGACTGAAGAGCTTGTATCGCAACTATATCTTGAAGCATGGAAGTCGGGTTGCAAAGGATGTACTATCTATCGCGATGGTTCGCGTTCGGGTGTGCTTGTGTCGTTGTCGAAAAAAGACGAAGAGAAAAAAGATGAAAAACGTTGTGTTTGTTTCTCTATGTCGGAATATGAGCGTCCAAAAGAATTGAACTGCGACATCGTGCGATTCCAGAATAAAAAAGAGAAATGGATTGCATTCGTAGGTATTAAAGATGGTCGCCCTTACGAAATCTTCACTGGTATTGCCGATGATGAAGAGGGTATTCTCCTACCTAAATCGGTGACAGAAGGTAAGATTATCAAAACAACTGACGAGGAAGGTAATCGTCGTTATGACTTCCAATACAAGAATACTCGTGGTTATAAAACTACTGTTGAAGGGCTTTCGCATAAATTCGACAAAGAGTATTGGAACTATGCTAAACTTATCTCGGGCGTGTTGCGCTATGGTATGCCTATCGACCAAGTGGTTAAACTTGTTAGTAGTCTTCAACTTGATAGCGAATCAATCAACACTTGGAAATCGGGTGTAGAACGTGCCCTTAAAAAATATATTCCTGATGGTACTCAAATGGAGTCGATGGAGTGTCCGGAATGTCATCAACACACAATCGTTATGAAAGAAGGTTGTCTTGTTTGTAGCAATTGTGGCTACTCTAAATGTGGTGGATAAAGATTATGGTAAACTTTAAGCTATATTGTCCGACAAAATTTGGGCAGAATTTGTTTATAAAAATAGGTGATGAGTTGCATCCGATGTCGTATTACCACAATGCGGTATGGACATTAGAGCTTGATTTGCCTAAAACAAAAGCTACAAAATACCAATATATATTGGTTAATGCTGATGGTAGTCAGGTGTTTGACTCTCCTAAATATCGTTATATCCCTGCCTTTGAGGGTGACATTGAAGTGGAGGATGCTTTTGGTTATCGTGAGATTCGTTCGGTGTTTGAAACTAAAGCATTTGTTGAATGTCTTATGCGCCAAAAAGAGGAGAAGGCTCTGCCTAAACTCAAAAAAGGTGAGGTGCTTTTGATGCTTAATGCTCCAGGCGTGTTGCCAGAACAAGGTGTGGCTATGCTTGGCAATCAGGAGTTTATTGGTAATTGGGATGCTAATCATATGCTAAAACTCACGCCTACACAAGGTGCTTGGTGGTGGGTGAAACTCCCTTTGGATGCTTATCTTACTCATGCTGAATATAAATTTGTGGTCTATGACCGCGCCACTGATGCTATTGTGCAGTGGGAACTTGGCGAAAATCGTCGTATGCCTCTTATATCTGGTTCGAAGGTATTCTCGGCATCTATTCGCATTGATTATAATTGGCATGGAACTGGTGTGGCAATACCTGTATTCTCGTTACGTAGTAAGAAAGGATGGGGTGTAGGCGAATTCCTCGACCTCAAACGTATGGGTGATTGGGCTGTGTCTCGTGGTCAAAAACTTATCCAAATACTACCAATCAACGATACTACATCTACTCACACCGACCTTGATTCTTATCCTTATCGCGCTAATTCGGTTTATGCTTTCCATCCAATGTATCTTAATATGGAGGCATTGGGCAAATTGGATAGTTCGTCGAAAATGAAAGAATATCGCGCTAAGGCTAAGGAACTTAATGAATTGTCGGCTATCAATTATTCGGCTGTCAATGAATTGAAATGGAATTATATTCGTGATATCTTTGCCGAAAAATATGACGAAATTGTGGCTGATAAGTCATTCAAATCGTTTGTGAAAGAGAATGCTTATTGGTTGAAAGATTATGCTGTGTTCTCGTGCTTGCGTGATAAGTTTGCGACTGACGACTATTCGCAATGGGGCGAATATGCCGAATATACTGAGGCTAAGCGAGATGCGTTCATCAAAAAGAACAAAAAAGCAGTAGAATTATACTATTATATACAATTTGCTCTTGATGCTCAGCTCTGCGATGCTATCAAATATCTCCACTCGAAAGGTGTGGTGGTCAAAGGCGACTTGCCTATTGGTATCAGTGCAACGAGCGTTGATGCGTGGGTTAATCCTCAACTCTTCAACCTTGACAAACAAGCGGGTGCTCCACCTGATGATTTCTCTGTTACTGGTCAAAACTGGGGATTCCCAACTTATAATTGGGCCGAAATGGCTAAGGACAAATATGCTTGGTGGATGTCGCGCTTCCAAAATATGGGACGCTATTTCGATGCATTCCGTATTGATCATATTCTCGGTTTCTTCCGTATATGGGAGATTCCAACTGATTGTGTATGGGGCTTGTTAGGCTATTTCAATCCTTCTATGCCTTTGTCGGTGTCCGAAATCGAGCATTATGGTTTCTGGTTCGACCGCGACCGCTATACGCTTCCTCACGTTACTCATCATCAACTCTACAACCTTTTTGGCGATAATACTGAGGAGATAATTGGGGCTTATTTCAATCATCGTTGTCACGATCGCTATGCATTTAAA
>JAZLEE010000258.1:0-6539 GCA_045615085.1 Candidatus Aphodosoma sp.
TACTTGGGCTACTTCGGTTTGGCGCTCGCCAATGATAGTAGGAATGCCAGATTTGATGACACCGGCTTTTTCGAGTGCGATTTCGGGAAGTGTGGCACCGAGTAGGTCGGTGTGGTCGATGCTGATATTGGTGATGATGCTGAGTTCGGGAGATATGATGTTGGTGCAGACGAGTCGGCCACCAAGTCCGACTTCGATGACAGCGACATCTACCTCTTGTTGAGCGAAATAGCGGAATGCCATTGCAGTGGTGATTTCGAAGAAGGAGGGTTGGAGTTCGGCAATGAGAGGTTGTGCGAGTTGGACAAATTCGCAGACAGCTTCTTCGGAAATCATTTCTCCATTGATGCGAATACGTTCACGAAAATCTTTGAGGTGAGGGGATGTGTAGAGACCTACTTTGTAGCCTGCAGATTGCAAAACAGCAGCGGTTAGATGGGAACAACTGCCCTTTCCGTTGGTGCCAGCTACGTGAATGGTACGGAATTTGCGATGAGGATGTTGAAAGATTTCGTCGAGTTGGTATGTAGTTTCGAGTCCGGTTTTGTATGCGCGTTTGCCTACGTTTTGGAACATAGGGGCTTGATTATAAAGGACTTCGATAGCATCGTTATAATTCATGATTTGAATTGAGAATTGAAAATTGAGAATTGAAAATTATTTATTAAAATACGGGTGCAAATGTAATATTTTTTTTGTAACTTTACAAGCGGAAAATCAAAAATATCTATTACTATGGGAGCGAAGAAGAATTTTATTTTGGACACTAATGTGGTGCTCCATGATTTCAAAGCAATTTACAACTTTGAAGAGAATGACATTTATTTGCCAATTGTGGTTCTTGAGGAGTTGGATAAGTTCAAAAAAGGTAATGACCAAATCAATTTCAATGCCCGTCAGTTTGCTCGTGAGTTGGATGAAGTGGTTGAGAACAAAGACTTTGTGACTAAGGGAGCTTCGCTTGGTGAGGGTAAAGGTCGACTTTATATCCTCACGACGAATGAGTGGCCAGAGGAGTTGGATGGTACATTTATGGAACGCTCGGCAGATAATTATATATTAGGCGCGACAATTGCGGTGGGGAAAAAACATCCACGCCAAAAAGCAATTCTTGTGACGAAAGATGTGAATTTGAGAATGAAGGCTCGTGCAGTGGGCTGTGTGGCAGAGGATTATATTACGGATAAGGTGGCGAGCATTGATATATTTGAGAAAGATTATGAGACGTTTGAGGATGTTGCTCCAGAATTGATTGATAGATTGTATGCGGAGAAAGAGGGTGTGGCGGTAGATGAGTTTTCGTTCAAAAATGATATTGTGGCGAATGAGTGCTTTGTGTTGAAGAGTAGTCGTGCGAGTGTGTTGGCACGCCATGTGGCGAGTGAGGATGTGATTAGGAGAGTGAATAAGTCGCGTAATTTTGGAATTGAGCCTCGTAATGCAGAGCAAGCATTTGCGGTGGATGTGTTGCTTGACCCAGAAATACAGTTGATTGCACTCACAGGGCGAGCTGGTACGGGTAAGACATTGTTGGCATTGGCAGCGGCATTGACTCAACATGTCGATTATGAGCAGATAATGTTGGCGCGTCCGATTGTGGCTATGTCGAATAAGGATTTGGGTGCGTTGCCAGGTGATGCGCAAGAGAAAGTTGCTCCATATATGCAGCCATTGTTTGATAACTTGAATGTGATAAAGAGAGCGTTGTCGTATACGGGTAAAGAGGTGCATGAAATAGAGGTGATGCAGCAGAATGGTCAGTTGGTGATTGAGGCGTTGGCTTATATTCGTGGTAGGAGTTTGAGTAACACCTACTTTATTATAGATGAGGCGCAAAATCTTACTCCGCATGAGATTAAGACAATCATTACGCGTGCGGGTGAGGGTACGAAGATAGTGTTTACGGGTGATATTCATCAGATTGACCAACCATATTTGGATATGCAATCGAATGGGTTGGTGTATATGATTGATAAGATGAGAGGGCAAGAGATATTTGCGCATGTGAATTTGGTGAAGGGAGAAAGAAGTGAGTTGTCGGAATTGGCAAGCAAACTATTATAGAGTGAGGAGTTAGGAGTGAGAGTCGAGAGGTGTCTCGGCTCTTTTTTTTTGTGTGGTAGGGATTGTTTGTGTGGTTGGTATTACTTAAATAAGGCAGATAGGTTGAATTGGGAGAGGGTAGAGTTATAGTATATTTATAGTATATTTATAGTATATTTATACTATGTTAAAGGTAGGGTAAGGGGTGCTGGTAAATTTGGATGGTAAATTTTGTGTCATTACTTGTTTGTGGATTAAGATTTTTTTTGTAATTTTGCGAGTTGTTTAATTTTAGTAGATTGTTTGTATATTAACTTAAATAATAGGAAAATTATGTTGAACATTCAGAAAAAGATGAGCAATGGTTTTTATGCTCTTCTCAGTTTGCCAGCTACGGCTATGGGTTTTGCATTGTCGGTGCAAATTTCGGCATTGAGCTGGATTCTTTCGACTAAGTATGGTCTTGATATTCACGAGATTGGTATTGTGTGGGCTGCGGGTCCGATTGCAGGTATTATAGCACAACCAATCGTGGGTCTTGTAAGTGACAAATTGTGGTTTATGGGTGGCCGTCGTCGTCCATGGATTTTGTTGGGCGGTTTGTTGACTGGCTTGATGTTGTTGGCATTGCCTAATCTTGGTATTATCCAACAAATGATTACTGGCGGTCAAGGCGCAGAGGGATTGTTGGCTATTGCGGTGGCAGTGGCATTGACTTTGGACTTGAGTATCAACGTAAGTTTTAACCCTACACGTTCGTTGGTATCGGACTGCTCGCCTATGGCAGAACGCTCGAAAGCATATACTTGGATGCAAACTGTGTCAGGTACGTTCGGCGTGTTGGCATATTTGATTGCGACATTCTTGGGTAATGAGGTGCTTATCTATGTGGGTGTGGTGATTGCGTTGATTTTCACACTTATACCTTCGTTTATGATTGAGGAACCACGTGAGCTTGAAGTGCCAGAAGATGCAAAAGCAGAACAATCGAAGACTTCGTTCAAAGATATGAACAATGCATTGTTGCCACTTTATGGTTTCTTGATGTATGGTATCTATGTGATTGTGGCTAAGTTGTTTGGCATGGAAGATACATCAAGCGTTAGTGTGTTTGGACTTTTCTCGCTTAGCACAGTGGAACTTGCGTGTGTGGTAGTGGAACTTGTGGCTATTGCACTTGTGTTGTTTAACGTGTTCAAAGTGAAAGAAAATACTCACGAATTCCAAAAAATATTGTTGGCTCACTCGTTCACTTGGTGGGGTGTGCAAACGATGAATATCTATATGTTCTTCTATGTTTCGACACAAATCATTGGTCTTGCAGCGGGTAAACCTATGGAGCAAACAAACTCGATGGCATTCTTGACACGTGACTTGATTGGTGCAATCTTCCCAGTGTTGGTGTTGAACGTAGTAGCAAACAAAATTGGTGCTACTCGCACTCACACATGGTCAATCCTTATGATGGCGTTGGGCTATGCAATCATCGCTATGTTTGGGTCGAATATTGTTATCTTCTTTGTGGCACTTGCAATTGTGGGTATTGGTTGGGCATCGTTGGTGTCGTTGCCATTCGCGATTATGAGTGAAAAAGTGGACCAAACAAAAATGGGCTTGTATATGGGTATTTTCAACCTTTCGGTTGTGTTGCCACAATTGGTAGCAAGTTTCAAGATGGGCGAAGTGGTGAATAATGCAGCAGATAAATCGATTATCTTTGTGATTTGTGCTGTATGTTTGGCTATTTCGGGTGTGCTTTGGTTTGCTGTTAAGAATGAAAAATAATAATTTTATGTAAGATTTATTCTTTTTCGATAAAATAATCCGCATAACTCAATTGTTATGTGGATTATTTTTTGTAACTTTGTCGTGTATATTTTGTATTTTATAAAAAGTGAAAATAATAATCTAAAAAAATCTTTTATGAGAAAAATTACTCTTATTATGGCTCTCATTATGAGTCTTTTTGTAGCTAATGCGCAACGCAAAGTTACATTTGAAAATGTTGAATATTGCACAGGTGCAATTTTCAATAAAGTATCAAATAACGGTAAATATGTGGCTGGTTATGCATCATCAGACCTTGGTGGTAGCAATGTAGGTTTCGTATATTTGGTAGAAGAGGACTCGATGGTAGTGCTTAACCCAGAATGGGAAGCTCATGCAGAAGCAAGTCATTTGGTGTCGGCTGCAGCAATGGATGCTTCGGATGCGGGTATCGTGGTAGGTCACTATTGCTTTGATGATACATATCGTCGTCCAGCATTTTATAACCTTGCAACAAAAACATGGACAGAATTGGAACGTCCAGCAGATATTGTTGGAAAAATCACATCATCGGGTTCGCAATATGGTGAAGCAACATCAATTTCGGCAGATGGTAAATATATTGGTGGTTATGTGATTGCTAAAATGGATAATAGTACTCGTAATGAACTTGTGCCACGTAATGTGCCATGTGTTTGGGTTCGCACAAATGACGATGAATTGAATCCAGAATATAAATTGCAAATGCCAATTGATGAGGACCATACAAAAATTTCATGTAATGGTGACTGGGCATGGCATATGTCGGACGATGCAAAATGGTTAGGCGGTAACTCTTCTGCAAAATCAGGATGTTTCAATGTGGCTATTTGGGAAAATAATTTCAATGATTCGCTCCTTGACCGTCAAACTCTTATCGGAAAAGAGGATTGGGACCGTAGCGAAGATGATAATGAAGACGGTGTGATTGATGATGAAGATGGTGCTGATGGCGGTCAATATTGGTGGGGTGGCTCAGTGAGCGCAATCTCAGCAAATGGCGAATGGGTAGTAGGTTATCACACATTCAACGGTACAGGTTATGCAGATAGCGAATTGCCAGCTGTAGGTTTCCGTTATAATACAGTGACAAAAGTGTTGGAAGATACATTGTTTGCAGGTTGTCCAACATTCGTATTCGACGATGGTGAAATGATTTTTGACAAAACAGGCATTATGAGTTCGTCGGATGACAAAGAGGTGCAATGTGGTACAGTGACTATTATGGTAGAAGGTTTGGGTCAATTGAACGTGCCAATGATTTATTTCCCAAATCAAGAGCCAACAGCAGTAGAAAATATTGCTAAAGTTGATGTAAATGTGTTTGTAAATGGTGCAAAACTTATTGTAGACGGCGAATTTACATCGGTTGAAATCTACTCAGTGCTTGGTGCAAATGTGGCTTCGTTTGATGGTGCGATGAAAGAAATCAATCTTTCGAACTTGAATAAAGGTGTTTATTTGGTTCGCATATTCAACGGTGCAGAATCGGTAACTAAGAAAATTAATCTTTAATTCTTAGATTCAAAATATTAGACACGAGATATCGGACAGTTATGTCTCTCTCGTGTCTTTTTTTTATAATATTGCTTAATTTTAAATTTATACTTTATGAAAAAATTTGGTTTACTTGTGGCTCTTTTGGTAGGTCTTGTGTCGGTAGAGGCACAAAAGAGATTGACCTTTGAGGATTATGACTTCTGCGGTGGCGCGGTGTTCAACAAAGTTTCGAACAATGGTAAATATGTAGCTGGTTATAGCGATGTTGCATATGGCGGAGCTAATACAGCATTTATTTATATAGTAGATGAAGATACAATTTATTGTCTTAATCCAGAGTATGAAGATTTGGGTGAGTTTAGTCATTTGGCGTCGGCATCAGCACTTGATGTGTCGGATGATGGTATAGTTGTAGGTCGTTATACATTTGCCGATGCAGCATTGTATGAGTCGCAACCAGCATATTATAATATTTCGACATCGACATGGACTAAACTTGAGCTGCCAGCAGATATAGATGATAAAATTACTACTTACGAAAATGCAGTTTATGGCGAGGCAACTTCTATTTCGGCCGATGGTAAATATATCGGTGGTTATATTTTGATGCGTATGGATAATAGTTCGCGCGTGAATTTGGTGGCTCGTGAGGTGGCTTGTATGTGGGTGCGTACGAATGACGATGTGTTAAATCCTGAATATAAATTGTTGAACCCAGTGGATACTGACCATACAAAGATATTGACAAATGGTGACCGTGCAAACCATATGTCGAATGATGGACGTTGGTTGGGCGGACATGGTACTAATGATTGGGGATGTTTTAATGTGATGATTTGGGAAAATCATTTTAATGATTCGCTCCTTGATAGAACAATATTAGTAGGAAAAGAAGATATTGATAGAGAAGATACAAATGAAGATGGAATTATTGATGATACAGATGGTGGTGTGGATGGTCAATATTGGTGGGGCGGCACAGTGAATAATATTTCGCCAAATGGCGAGTGGATTTGCGGTGAGCATTCATTCAATGGTACAGGCTATGCAGATAGCGAATTGCCATCTGTGGGTTTCCGCTATAATACAAAGACAAAAGAGTTTGAAGATTCGCTTTTTGGCGGTATTCCGTTTGTGATTTTTGATGATGGCGAGATGATATTTTCGTCTATTACGAATGGTATTATGAG
>JAZLEE010000259.1:0-4691 GCA_045615085.1 Candidatus Aphodosoma sp.
TCCATAACGTTGGATTTTGATTTTTCCGAAGCCTTTGATTTTTGATAAATGCTCGATTTCGGTAGGCAAGCTGTTAGAGATATCGACCAATACCTTGTTGGAAAACATCTGATAGACAACAATATCGTGCTCCTTACAATAATCGTTGCGCCAAGAGGCAAGCATCTTGTAAAGTATTGGATGCTCGGTTTTGAGCATTTTCACCTCACGCTCAACCACATAAGCCTTCACTTTGAAAGGTGGTACTTTATACGACTGTTTGACATTGAAATAGTTAACCACTGAAATATCTTCGGATATGCCGTTGATAATATGACGGAGTTGGGAGGTTATTTCGAAAACAAATTGTAGGCGGTCGATATAGTCTTGAGCTTCGACCTTACTCTCGGTAATAGCAGGAGAGGACTCGATAAGAACCAATAAATCATCTAATTTAGGAAGGAAATAGCCCGAAGCTGCTTTGATTCGTGAGGAGATAAATTCTATGTCGGTAGGATTTGAATTATTAAGCTGATATATAAAGCGTTGAGCTACACCATATAGTTCGTTGACTTGAGCAAATAGGTCTTCGAGATATGGCGCAGTTTCTTCGTTGAAATCGGCAATGACACTCTTGATATAGTTGTAGAAATCGAAGGTATGAGACATTAAGTCCTCAAGACTAAAGAGTTTGGTGAGTAGTTGAATGCTATATCGCGACTTGAAAAGTTCGACCTGACGTTCAAGTTCGGCAATAGGGAGGCGTTGCTCGCTATAGCGCACAATGTTAGGATCAACAGCAAGAGAATGAGGGTTGATTTGCGAAGTGAGCACAATGCCATCGAGCGAACGACAACGAGAGAGGGCTACATAGACTTGTCCTGAGGCAAAAGCAGCTGCGGCATCGATAACAACCTTATCGAATGTAAGACCTTGACTCTTATGAATAGTAATAGCCCAAGCAAGTCGAAGTGGATATTGCGTGAAAGTACCTAAAAGTTTCTCCTCAATTTGATTAGTCTTAGGGTCGAGAGTATAAGATTTATTCTCCCACACTTCGAGAGAGACCTTGATTGGTTCGATTTCGCCATCGCAAGTGACCCAAATTTCATCATTGTTTATCTCCGTAATCTCCCCTATTTTGCCATTGTAATAACGACGAGGCTGTGCTAAATCATTGGCAATGAACATAACCTTAGCACCAAGTTTGAGAGTAAGTTCTACGTCAGTAGGAAAGTTACGTTCAGGAAAATCGCGATCGACACGAGCCATAAACTTATAGTATGGAGCATCGATTTTGGATAATTCGTCATTATTTATAGCATCGGCAGAAGCGTTGTGGGTTGTGAGTGTAATATACTCGTCGACATTACGAAAATCTGGTTTATAGCAAAGATTGAGAAGACGGAAAGAGTCGGGAGTAAGCTGGTTGTTGCGCACTTCGTTGAGCAGATTGATGAACTGCTGATTGCTTTGACGGAAAATCTTATCAAGCTCTATATAGACAGGAGGCTGTTGTTTGATTACTTGAGAATGAAAGAAATAAGGAGTTTCGTAGTAGCGGCGCAAAATCTCCCACTCTTCGCCCACGCAAACAGGAGGCAATTGGTACATATCGCCAATGAAAACCACCTGTACACCACCAAAAGGTTCGTTGCGACGGAAACGATAGTGACGAAGAACAGTGTCAATAGCATCGAGAATATCGGCACGCACCATAGAAACCTCGTCGATGATGAGAAGTTCGAGTTCGCGAAAAACCTTACGACGTATGTCATTAACTTGTTGCTGAGCAATGAAGGTCTTGCGTGCCTCAGGAGTTGGAATTAGCGGAGAAAACGGGAGTTGAAAAAAAGAGTGAATGGTGGTGCCCCCTGCATTGATAGCCGCCACCCCAGTAGGAGCCACCACGGCAATTTGCTTTAAAGAGTTTTCACGAATTTGTCGAAGCATAGTGGTCTTGCCCGTACCGGCTTTGCCAGTAAGGAAAATCGAGCAATTGGTGAGTTGAATGAATTCTTCGGCTATTTCGTAGATAGACATATTCTTACTTTTGGCATTGCGCAAAAGTAAGCAAAACGCTAGTACTGAGCCTTAAAAGCTAAAAAACATCAATAAATTCTACAAGACTTAAAAGTCGGACAATCGCCATGCCTATTCAAAAACTATATGTAACGCAAAAATTTGCACTTCGATATTGGTTCGTATAACCTCCTCAATAACCCTTGTTTACGAATTTATTAATATTTTTCTTTACGCTTTTAAGCCAATGTACAAAATATACATTTCACTTAATTTGCGAATATATAATTAATTTCTTTTAATGAAGCGGATGAATAGTAGGGTGAATGCGACGCAAACTATGGCTGCGGTGGCGTAGCCAATAGAGAGTGGGAGTCCAAAGCCTTCGGGTGCTACCATGATATATGATGAGCAAACAGCTGTCATGAAGAGCGCAGGCAAGAGAGTGACCCAATAGCAGCACTTTTCTTTATATAGATAAATCGTTAGAGCCCAGAATGTAAAGACAGAGAGGGTTTGATTGCTCCAAGCAAAATAGCGCCAAATGATATCGAAATTGATTTGCAATAAGATGAATGTGCCAACAAAAAGAGGTATAGCAACCATAAGGCGCTTAAGAATAGGCTTTTGGTCGAGATGAAGGAAATCGGCAGCAATAAGACGAGCAGAGCGAAGAGCTGTGTCGCCAGATGTGATAGGAGCCGCCACGACACCTAGGACAGCCAATACCCCACCAATAGAACCAAGCCATGAATTAGATATAAGATTCACAACCTCGGCTGCCTTGTTGGCTGTGGCAGGGAGAGAAGCTACATACTCTTGCAAACCACAGACAGAACCAAAGAAAGAAGATGCTGCAGCTGCCCAAATAAGAGCAACAATGCCTTCGGCAATCATAGCTCCATAGAAACAAGGGCGACCATAACGTTCGTTGGTCATACAACGCGCCATCATAGGCGACTGAGTGGCATGAAAACCAGAGACAGCACCACAAGCGATAGAGACAAACATCATAGGGAAAATAGAATAACCTTGAGGATGTTGAGATGCAAGACCCGACCAGACTTCGGGTATTGGAGCGTTGTTGATAAACAGAGAGACTAAAATGCCTACAGCCATGAAAAGAAGGGCAAAACCAAAGAGAGGATATATTTTACCGATAAGTTTGTCGATAGGCAAGAGTGTAGCAAGCATATAATAGACAAAGATAATGACAATCCACCAAGTGACAGAGATAGATTGCACCATACCTGCCAACAGACCTGCAGGTCCACTAACAAATACTGCTCCTACAAGTACCATCAAAATAAGTGAGAAGGCACGCATAAACTGCTTAACACCAGTGCCTAATTGCTCGCCAACCAACTCAGGCAACGAAGCTCCATTGCGACGAAGAGAGAGCATGCCTGAAAGATAGTCGTGCACTGCCCCGCCAAAGATAGAGCCAAAGACAATCCAAAGGAAAGCTGAGGGTCCGAACATTACGCCCATGATAGCGCCAAAGATAGGTCCAAGTCCGGCAATATTAAGAAACTGAATTAAGAAAATCTTCCACCATGGCATAGCAACATAGTCAACTCCATCGGGATTTTGGATTGCAGGAGTTGGACGAGATTGATCGGCACCAAAAACGCGGGCTACGAACTTACCATAAAAAATGTAGCCCAAAATGAGAAGAGCAATGGATGATATGAAAGAGATCATTTTGAGAATTGAGAATTAACAACTGCGTTGTTGATTTTTGCTTCGCTCGGCAATTAGAATAAATTCTATTGCTCT
Organism: Candidatus Aphodosoma sp.; assembly: GCA_045615085.1. Lineage (GTDB taxonomy): Bacteria > Bacteroidota > Bacteroidia > Bacteroidales > Paludibacteraceae > Aphodosoma. Next base: position 3,781 of record JAZLEE010000259.1, read on the forward strand.
CACTTATCGCAAAAATTGAGAATTAGTTATTTATAAGTTATACTATCGACTTGATTGACTGGGAATTTATCTTGCTGTGCATTTGATTTGTAGATATGCATTTCGCCTTGAGGTTGGGTGGTAAGAATGGCATCTTGGACAAGGCGCACAGAATAGCCATAGAAATAGGTAATATTACTACCGCCCGGACTGAGAATTGTAGAATAGAAAATACAACGATAGGCAAAATTGTCGACACGACCAGATGCTGTCCAATAAGCACCATATTCATTGAAATCAACAAGTTCGGTACCCTTGCGATAGCCAGCAGCAGGCAAAAAGACAGCACCAGCAGCTTGCATTTTGTCCCATTGAGCTTGAGTATAAATATTATGCTCGTAATTGTCGCCATTCATATTCCAAAAATACTTACCTTCAGGCATAAGACCGAGAGTAGAGCTTGGAAAGAAATCGACACCAGCAGGTTGTTGCCAAGCATCAGGAAGAAGAATAAGACCTTTAACACCAGCAATATTAGCAAAGCCAAAGAGAGAATTAGCATTCTCGCGAGAATAAAAAAGATAGAGCCACTCGTCGGCTGTGAGAGTACGCCAAAGTCCTGACTGATTGCCACCGTTAGAAATTTTGTTGTAAACGCCCCAATCGTAGTTAGTGCCGGCAATATTCTCGACGAGAGCATATTGAGTGTAATTCATATTAGCGGTGTAAGGCATAACCTCGTTATAGCCACTTGTTCCCCAACCGAATAGATCGATCCAACCATCGTAATTGAAAGAAATAGATGTGTTGCCAGCGCCAACTCGGCTAGTTTGAGAAGAGGCAAAAGCCCACTCTTTAGTAGAAGCTTTGTAGCGAAGATTGCCTTGCGAAAAGAAAACAGTAGAACCCTCAGAAACAGTAAATTGCATAGG
>JAZLEE010000260.1:0-2408 GCA_045615085.1 Candidatus Aphodosoma sp.
TATGTCTGGCACATATGTCGGAAGAGGGATTAGAACAGAAATATATCAAAGAAGCATTTGACACCAATTGGGTAGTACCATTAGGTCCAAATGTGAATGGTTTTGAACAAGACCTCAAAGAATTTGTTGGTAAAGATCAGCAAGGAAATGAGAAGGAAGTCGTAGCTCTATCTGCAGGTACTGCTGCTATTCATCTCGCTCTAATTGCTTGTGGTGTGCAAGCTGGTGATGAAGTATGCGTACAATCTTTCACATTTTGTGCTTCTTCCCACCCTATCACCTATTTGGGTGCTACTCCTATATTTATTGATTCTGAGCGTGATACTTGGAATATGGATCCTGAGTTATTGGAGAAAGCTATATTGGATCGTATTGCGAAAACAGGTAAAAAGCCAAAAGCCATCATCCCTGTAGCTCTCTATGGTATGCCATATAACTGCGATAAGATTATGGAAGTGGCAAATAAGTATGACATACCAGTGATTGAAGATGCAGCAGAAGGATTTGGATCTTGCTACAAAGGTCAGATGCTCGGTACATTTGGTCGTTTTGGTGCTCTTTCATTCAATGGAAATAAAATGATTACCACATCTGGTGGTGGTGCATTGGTTTGCGAGAATGTAGAACTAAAGAATAAAATTATGTGGTATGCTACACAAGCAAGGGAAGCTTACCCATACTATCAGCACGAAGAGATTGGTTACAATTACCGCATGTCAAACATCTGCGCAGGTATTGGTCGTGGACAAATGACTATTGCAAATGACCACATTACACATCACAAGCATGTACAAGCACTGTATGAGCAGTTACTTGCTGACGTTGAAGGTGTTACTCTACATAAGAACCCATCAGAAGACTATGATTCCAACTATTGGCTATGTACAATAGAAATAGATCCTAACTTACGAATCAAGGGACAAGAGAATTCATACAAAGAGGTGATAAAGAGCGCAGTAGGCGGTGCCGCAGGCGTGATTCATGCAGTAGACACAGCAACGACAGACTGCCAACCAAATGATAATGTAGAAGCTTTGCGAGCATACCTCTTTGACGCAAAAATAGAGGCCCGCCCAGTATGGAAACCTATGCACAAACAACCAGTATATAGAAATGCCCCTGCTTACATAAATGGTATTAGCGAAGAGATTTTTAAGGTAGGCATGTGCTTGCCTGCTGGTCCGTACGTAAGTGATGAAGACATACATTATATTGTAGAAACAATTAAATCAGCAATTATATGAAACATTTGAAGCATATTGCCAAATCAGATATGTTTTCCCATTGGGTAAACATCAGTTATATTCCTCGATGGGGTGTATTGCTATTAGATTTATTAATTGCACTAGTAGCTTTTGTTATTAGCATTCTAATTGGTAAAGGCTTAATTAATTACGACTTTGCTGCACGTTTGCCCATGTGGGGACAAGCAGGTATAGTCGTTGCACTTCAAGCTATTTTCTTCTGGGTATTCCATACATATTCAGGTATTTTGCGTTATTCAACTTTTATTGATACCCTTAAGGTGACGGCGGCTGTATTTGCAAATGGTATATGCTTGCTCATTATCAATTCCATTTTTAAATATTGTATTGATGTTATTAACCCACCATTTATGACATCAGTATTAGCCATCTATATTTTTGTTGCTACCACATTGCTCTTTGGATGGCGTGTCACCATTAAAACAGTCTTCCAACACCTCTCTCAAAGTGCTAAACCTGCAGAAAAAGTATTAATCTATGGCACCAAATCGGCAGGTGTTGCTATTGCAAAAATGTTGCAATCAAATCATGAAAGTGCTTATCGCCCAGTAGGATTCATCGCAGATGAATTGGATGATATTCGTCATAGCCTATTGACTCTTAAGGTGTATAAATTTGATAAAGAATTGATTGAAATGATGAAAATCAATCGAATAAAGTACATCATCATTTCGCCACTCAAAATGAAAGAGATCAACCCTTTAAAAGATTTGAAACCATTTATTGATAATAAGATTCAAATTTTAACTACACCTCAATTCACCAATTTTGATACAGTTGAAGAAACCCAAGACAACAAACAATCTGAGCGCATAATTGGCCGAATAGAGTCTATACGTGTTGAAGATCTGCTAGAAAGACCTGTTATTGAAATTGATACCGACAATGTTAAAACAATATTGTCACAACAAGTGGTAATGGTAACGGGTGCTGCTGGTAGCATTGGAAGTGAGATTGTTCGACAAGTGGCTGCTTTTAAACCTAAGACAATAGTGTTGTTTGAAATGGCTGAATCACCACTTCATGACTTAACAGTAGATTTACGTAGAACATTCCCAGAGCAACAATTTGTACCTGTGATTGCAGATGTTAGGAATGTGGACATGGTAGAAGAAATTTTTGAAGAATACCATCCTCAAGTTG
>JAZLEE010000261.1:0-3624 GCA_045615085.1 Candidatus Aphodosoma sp.
TGAGAGTTTTTTGAGCAATGAAAACATATTTATTAAAGTGTTTTTATAATTTTTGAGTAGAAAGGCAGAAGTGCTAAATTTTATGCACCTCTACCTGTTTTGTTTCATAAATTATTCTTTATCAAAGCGTACTGCCACGTCATCGTATGCAAAGTATGCAGGAATAGTAAGACCATATTTACCACTCATGTCCTCTGATGCAAACATATTGAAGCGAACTTTTGCTACTTTGCCAAGTACCGACAAGTCCCATTTTGTCCAATCAACAACTGGTTGCATATCTTTGAAAAGGTAGAAATCAACAGAGTCAGTTGGCTCTTCATCATCGGCATTTGCATATCCGTATGCTGTGATTTTGTACCATGTATCAGCAGTTGGACCAGTATAGTCGCCACCAAATGTATTACCTGCTTCGCTACCAACACCATAAAGAATTTGATTAAGTGTGTAGTTTGTATTAGTAACATACATGTGGTCGATAACGCGAGCTTCGCCATCTTCAAACTCAAAACCTTGCATAACGTCTGACATAGAGAAGAAATCGACATAACCAAAGTGAACAGCAAAGTTTTCACCACTATGACCGCCATTGGTTGGAGTGGTTAGTTGAACACTAAACCAACCTAAAGCAGCATCATTACCAGCATTTTCTTTTACATAATCTTCTCCATACCATTTAGCTATAAGTATGTCGCGGTCTGCATTTGTATAGCCATATTCTTTAGATGCATAGTTAGAAATAGCATGTCCTCCTGTTGCATAGCCCCATGGATTAGATGTGTGGCAAAGACCAGTATTGTTTTCATCGAACCAAGCATAGTCGATTTCCCAAGCTCCTGTTGCATAATTAGGGTAAAGAAGTTGACCACCATATTGAGGTTCATCGATGAGGTCGCTCCAAGTAGAGATATTAGCCTCGCCACCTACCAATGTATAATCTTCGAACTTAGCATCTTTATCTTCGAAAGTGAGGGTGCGGAGGTCGTATGTAAGTTCGGGTTCTTGTGGTTGTTCTGACTCTACAATTGTAGATTTTTCGAAACGTACTGCCACGTCGTCGTATGCGAAATAAGCAGGTTGACTGAAACCATAACCATTGTCGCTCGAGCCTGTGATATTGAAATCAACTTTCGCCACTTTGCCAAGTACTGATAAATCCCATTTTGTCCACTCCATAACAATATTATCAGGACCATTGCAGAGGTATATCTCTGTACGACCAGTTTCGTTGCCATCTGCATCATAACCGATAGCCACTGCTTTCACCCAATCGTCAGGACCGATTTGAGCAGTCAAACCATTGCCCGACATATAGCAATTGATAGCGTAAGCCGAGTTGTTGATATACATATGGTCAATCACGCGAGGTGTTTCGTCTTTGAAATAGATATATGGGAGATTTTCTGTGCCATTGTATGGCGAGCCATCTTTATAACCAAAGTGCATACAGAAATTAGCCGAACCATTATGTCCTCCTGTGAGGGTTTCGCCATAGATTTGATTTGCACCATACACAGTCAATTGATTTTCGTATGTACCATAAGTAGTATAATCACTTGATGCATAATTAGAAATAGCATGACCACCACCCCAATACACATAGTCGTAGAAATTGTATGGCAATTCAGATGCAAGGAATGTATTGCCTTCGTCGTACCAAGCATAGCGGTCGTCCTCTGATTGAGTGAACATAGCGTAGAGCATGTCTGCCATATACTCTGGAGTAGCAATGAGGTCGCTCCAAGTCTTAATTGTTTCAGAGCAATATTCTAATTCGTATTCAGCAAATTTTGCATCTGCATCTTCAAATGTCAATACACGTAGTTCGTAATTGAGTTCTGGTTCTTGTGGTTGTTCTGGATCGGGAGTTGGCACTACTGTTTTTTCTGCAAATTCGGCAGTGAATGTAGTGTCACTCACAACTGTAATAAGACGTGGATTTTCTACAACACCATCGTTCCATTGCACAAATTCAGCTCCGTCTTTAGGACACGCATATAAAGATATAGCCGTATTGTAAGCATAGCGACCTGAGCCTACTACTGTGCCAAGTGAGTCAGCAGCGAGTACAGTTACGTTGTAAATTTCGATTGCGAAATATGCTGTTAAGGTTTTGTGTTCGTTAACAATAAGATTACGTGGATTTTCAGTGTTTCCATCGCTCCAATTTGTAAATCTATACCCCTCTTTTACTGTTGCTGCGATAGTGATAGTGTCCCCTTCGGTAACTTGCGTACTATTAGTTACAGAACCCATTATTTCGTCTGCAGTGTAAATGTTGACGTTGAAAATTTCTTTTGGTCGTTGGATAAATTCGGCTGTAAATGTAGCATCTTCATTAACTGTAACACGGCGTGGGTTTTCAGTGTTACCATCACTCCATTGTGTGAATTTGCCACCTTTTTCTGTACACGCATATAGCGAAATAGTTGTGCCATAAGGATATGTACCTGCACCTACAACATAGCCATAAGTGTCGTTAGATGACGCTGTTGTGATGTTAAATATTTCAGTAATAAAGAGGGCTGTGATGTTTTTGTCGTTTTCTACTACGAGTGTACGTGGATTTTCAGTGTTTCCATCGCTCCAACTTGCAAATCTATAGCCTGCGTTGGCAGTAGCTGTGATAGTAACCGATTCGCCATAAGCTACCTCTGTGCTTTCTGTCACTGAACCCATTGCCTCGTCTGCTACCGAAGTGGTGATAGTGAAAATATCTTTCTCAAACGTAGCACAAAGAATAATATCCTCTGCCACAGCGATAGTACGAGGATTTTCGGTACTTTCGGTGTCGCACCAACCTTTGAATACATAGCCTTGTTCTGGCTCGGCACTGACTTGGATAGTTGCACCTTCTGGATAGTTGCCAAGACCTACAATTTCGCCATTGACAACTTCTGCTGCTGCAACAGAATGATAAACAATTTTGCGGAACGACACACTATCAAGACCAAGAACATCGTATTCGCCAATGATTTGACCATTACGCCAAATATACATTTGTGCCGAAGCACTGATAGCCACAATTATGACTGCAAGGAGAGATAATATTTTTTTCATAGTTTTTATTGTTTAATGATTTTGAAAAATTCGGTGTTAATTTGAATGAGATATACCCCTGTTTGAAGCGATGTAAGGTCGAGCGAAGTATGCGCTGCACCTGCTGTTTGCGACACTAACAACTGCCCTTCAAGCGAAAACACTCTAATTGTTTCACCCTGATTCAGACCTTCAATGTAAAGATGTGATGTTGTTGGATTTGGATAAATAGCAATGAGTTGTTGATTCTCCTCAAGATTGGTATTAGGCCCTTGTTCTTCGAAAAACACAATACGACGAACATCGTCATAAAGATGCTTCTCTGCCAGAATTGTTCCATCAAGTGCAACTAAACGAAACTGCTCATTTACCCCATCAATTTCCCAACGAGCAATGTTAGATAGAAGCTCAACACCCTCTGTCTCATCGAGATACTCGATACGCATAGAGATGTCAGCCCTAAGCTGAATTGTCAGCAATAGAAATAAACTGACAACAAAAAATAGATGTTTCATGTTGATAAAAATTTATTATGTGAATAAAAAAAAGTCGTAGCCTGCAACTTGTTCAAGCAGGATACGACTA
>JAZLEE010000262.1:0-9473 GCA_045615085.1 Candidatus Aphodosoma sp.
AGTCAAATTTATCCCCTAATTATTAATTTTTAATCGTTAATTTTAATTCTTATGGGTTATTTATTTACATCCGAATCTGTATCGGAAGGTCATCCAGACAAAGTGGCTGACCAAATCAGTGATGCTATCTTGGACGAATTCATTGCATTCGACCCTCAATCGAAAGTTGCGTGCGAAACATTCGTTACTACGGGTCAAGTTGTGCTTGGCGGTGAAGTAAAAAGTAAAGCTTATGTTGACGTACAAGATGTAGCTCGCAAGGTGATTAACAACATTGGTTACACCAAAAGTGAATATATGTTTGAAGGCAATTCGTGCGGAGTATTATCAGCTATTCACGAACAATCGGCTGACATCAATCGTGGTGTAGAACGCGCTGAAGCCGAAAATCAAGGTGCTGGCGACCAAGGTATGATGTTTGGTTATGCTTGTAACGAAACTGACGACTATATGCCTCTATCGTTGGCATTGAGTCATATTTTGCTTATCGAGCTTGCTGCAATCCGCAAAGAGGGCAAAGAGATGACTTATCTACGCCCTGACTCTAAAAGCCAAGTGACTATCGAATACAACGACAATGGATACCCTGAAAGAGTACACACAATCGTAGTGTCGACTCAACATGACGAATTCATCACTGCTAATGACTTTATCTCGCAAGAAGAGGCAGATGTAGCTATGGTGAAACAAATTCACGAAGATGTGGAAAATATTTTGTTGCCACGCGTGTTGGAAAAATATCCTTACATCCAAAAATATTTCAAAGGTAACATTATTTTGCACGTCAACCCAACTGGCAAATTTGTGATTGGTGGTCCTCACGGAGACACAGGTTTGACTGGTCGCAAAATTATTGTTGACACATACGGCGGAAAAGGTGCACACGGCGGTGGAGCATTCTCGGGCAAAGACCCATCGAAAGTAGACCGCTCGGCAGCATATGCAGCCCGCCACATTGCGAAAAACCTCGTTGCTGCTGGTGTATCGGACGAAATATTGGTGCAAGTGGCTTATGCTATCGGTGTGGCTGAACCTGTGAGCCTATATATCAACACTTACGGCAAATCGAAAGTGGCTATGTCGGACGGCGAAATTGCTGAACGCGTGTTGAAAATATTTGATATGCGCCCATATGCAATTGAGCAACGCTTGAAACTACGCAATCCTATCTATGCTGAAACTGCTTCGTATGGTCACATGGGTCGCACTCCTCGCATTGTGACTAAGTGCTACGAAACTCGCTACGAACCATATCGTTGCTACGAAGTGGAATTGTTCACTTGGGAAAAACTTGACTTTGTAGAACAAGTAAAAGCAGAATTTGGTTTGTAATGACAACAAAAAATTTATATATCGATAAAATTAAATCCATTCTACCAAACATGGTAGAATGGATTAATATTTTATCAACTCTCTACTTTGTTGCAACACTGATATTATCATACGAATATCAACAACCTGCTCTGATTCTATTCTTCGCATCGACAGTGCTCGATATTATTGTAAACAAAAGATATACAACTAAATGGGAGAATAGCAGATGGGTATTTGTATTGATGATTCTATTATATTCGTGCAGTTGGGTGTGGCATATATTCGAAGATTGCAATTCGAATCTGTTTTTCCACTCAACCGATATTAAATTACCCTTCTTGGCTTTCGGGATAATAGGATTATTTGGCAAAATAAATCCTAAAATTAAATGGTCATACGTGGCGGTGACAATGCTGGTTAGTTCGATTGTTGTATTAATCGCTATGATTGTGAACAACATTGAATATATCCAGGAAAATATAACCTCGATAAATGAATTTAGAGAAAATATTGCAAGATTCAGAGGAAATACGATACATACAACGCATATCGAATTCAATATATTCCTCAATTGTACTATTGTGGCTTGCTTTGTCAATATAATCGATAACCCAAGAAAATGGTGCAAGGTTTTGTTTGGGATAGGGGCTATTGTAATATATATATCGCTATTTTGTAGCGAAGGCAGAACTGGATTTTTGACATCGAATATCTTATTTGCTCTATTTTTCTTGCTCGGCTTATACAAATACAAACCAAAACTGATAATTCCTCTTGTTGCTGTATTCGTTGTGCTAATAACAGCTTTAGCAATGCAACACAATAGATTCAAACCTGAGCTATTGAATAAAGAACCAAGGCTATCGGTGTGGGCCGAAGCTATTGATTTGATAAAAGAAAAGCCTATAATGGGATATGGTACTTGCAATGGTAGATATCAATTTGTGGAAAGATGCTTGAATAATGATGTACTAAAAACAAATTTTTGGCCAGGATGGTTTGCAAAATTCCCTGATTACAAAGTTCATAGATTCCATTGCCACAATATTTTTATTGAATCTACTCTAGAATTCGGCATTATAGGTTTGTTGATTGTAGTTGGGCTGTTTGTGCTTCCTATTATACTAACTAAGGGAAAAATTCGAATGTATCTGTTCTTGTTTGTAACTATTTTTGTTATACAAGGCACTTTTGAATCTTTCACTTCCCACTACCAAATTATGCTATTTTGCTGGATTGTATATTATCTAACGACACACTTCACAAATAAAAGAAACTCTCTTTTTTGAAGCCATTTTCTTTTATTTATGATTATTTATTCCTTGCAGACAAACCACTTGTTTGTCTTGTTTATTGCGGTTCATAATGGCGAGATTTTCGGTCTGATCAGACCAATTCTCTTTGTGATAAAGATGATAAGTTATAGCGCGACATCTAACACTTACAAACTCATATCCCTTCGCTCTAAATCGCCAATCTATATCGGTATCTTCGCCCACTGCTGGTAAAATATACTCTTCATTAAAACCATTTATCGAAACAATGGCTTCTTTGGCAAATGACATATTACATCCGGTTAGGTGATTAGATGATTTCAATTGTCGGCCTAAAAAGTATGGAACAAAAATGCCCTCATCTACATAGCGACACCCTTTGCCTATCAACCGCCACCACTTCTGAGGATAATGTATATCGCCAGCCAATATTTTTTGCGATACTTGAGGCGATAGTTTAACCCTCTTGCCTAATAAAATGCGATTGGGCTGGGCATAATACAAATGCATTTCGACAAAACGAGGATGAAGGACACAGTCGCCATCTATGAAAATCAACCAATCGGCGTTGGATGCCAAAACAGCTCTATTCAAAGCCCTATTTTTGCGCCAACCCTCGTCGGACTGCGTCAGATGCTGATAGGGACAAAACCAATCGTAATTCTCTACAAACCGACGCATAGCACAATCCTCGCCATCTTCGGATACTATAACCTCAAAATCTAATATCGTCTGCTGTCGTAGAGATTCTAAGACTAATTTTAAAGCCTCAGTGTTTTTGTATACTGATATTATTATTGATGCTTTCATTATATTTGTTTATGCTTATTCCAACGATATTTTTGTACTAACTGAATGCATTGAGCGGGATCGAAACCTCGTGTGAGTGCATATTCACGCGCCATAATGACCAACGCCTCTGGCTCGACATTCAATCGTTCGAAACCTCGACATCCTTTGTCGATATCTACATCGCCAAACGACATACGATTGAGATCTACCAATTCAAATTGTGCTTCGCCATCGACCATATCAAGCAAAATATTACCTCCTGAATAATCGAGAGGATAGATGCCGGCGTCGTGCATTTTTGCCGTCATCTGCCCCACACAACGCAAATAGGAGGCGCGATTTTCTAAAGATGGATTAGCAATAACATCGTAAAAAGTATGACGACAAGTGCTTTTCTGTGATATATAGTAACTACGCGAAAAAAACAAACCGCATCGTTCGGTGTAGTAGACAATTGGAGTTGGAGATTTTATGCCCAAATTATTTAATCTTTCGGCATATTCGAATGAGCGTTGTGCCTTGGACTTGCGAAAAAGGCCGTAAACAATGCGATTGATAAGGTTGGGTATAGCAAACGATTTAATCACCACATTCATACCATCCACCGACATAATGCGCAACTCGTTTCGACGATTGTGAATAACCTCACCTTCGCCATTATCCCATCGCACTGGTAGCGATTTAACCCAATATTGCAAATGGGTATAGGGCGATGCTAAATGCACCCGACGTGGATGGCAAAGGCGATATAACCTATTGAAAAATTGAGACCAAGATCGGCGATGTCGCAAAGGGCCGCCTAACTCACGCTCGAAAAATTCAGGATGAAGACGATTCAAGGCATCGATAACATCATTCTTGAGATGACGATGGGTAGCACGCTTAGACGTTGCTCGCACTCGATAGTAGAATTCAATGTCGGGCATACGCACTACTCGCCCCCCATCCTTAAGAATAGATATCCAAAAAGCCCAATCTTCACGCGTTTTGATTGCTGTACAGTACCCTCCTACTCGTTGCCAATCCGCCTTGCGATACATAGCGCAAGTGTCAATAATATTCTTTCGTGCCAACAAATTCAACGAAAATGGTGGCAAATGCCATTCACCTTGCTTGTCGCCAAAATACATCGCACGAGGAGCTACAACTTTAACTTCTGGGTCAGCAAAAAAATATGTTAGTGCTCGAGAAATAAATGTTGTCGAGATACGATTGTCTGAATCAACTGGCAAAATATATTCGCCAGAGGCAAGCGATATGGCATAATTACGCGCAACACAAGCTCCTGCATTAGCCTGAGAATAGACCTTAACTCTACTATCACGCTCGGCATAACTATTTAGTAAAGACAAAGATTCATCGGTAGAACCATCATTGACACAGATAACCTCGATATTACGATAATCTGATGCCAAAACAGAATCTAATGCCTCACTAATATATTGAGCCGAATTATAAACTGGTATGATTACTGATACGAGCATATGGGTTAGATTTTATCAAAGCCACGCGTATATTTAAGCCAATAATATTTGATTGGATTGGTATATTTAAGCAGCTTCCATGGCCTACTGCTATGTGGTCTGTGCACCACAGTGTCTGTCATCAAAAGCATATTTTGGAATCCATTACGAAGTGAAATACGAGTGATAAATACATCGTACCAATTCTTCTCTGGATTGAGTTTATGAAAATCATAGGAATGCAAAAATGCATTTGTCAACAATGTACAACAAAAACTGAATCGGCGCGAGGTAATGCAATCTACTTTAGACCATTTGCGCGCATAGAGATAAGGGAAATTAACATTACCCAACTCATCGATTGTAACCGAGGCAACCATCCCTACTCTATCCGTAACTGCCGATGCAAGACGAGTAAATGTATCTGGATTAACTACCACATCCGACTCAACTATCACAAGATGAGACTCTGTCTCTAACGCTCGTGCCTGTGCGTGTTGTAGTACAAAACGATAATTAGGCGATGGCGAATCCAAAATATCACAAAGATGTATCAATCTAAACCCTAATTCATTAGCCAACGAATCTAATATCAATGCATTCTCAGGTGTCGAAAAATCATCATAAACAATATATTCACGCTCATCACCATATGAAGCATTCATTACAGAACGAATGGTAAGTTCTGTAAGTTCAATCGAATCCTTGACTGGGGTTATTATCAATAATTTACTCATTTTACTACAATAGAAAATTCTACTTATACAAAGTTCAACTCCCAAAGATTTCTACATCTACGAAATTCAATCTACAAAGATACTATTTTTTCTCGAAATATACAATATTTTTGCTAAGCACCCATTTAACAATAATTATGAATTATGAATTATGAATTATGAATTAAATTTTGTAACTTTGCAAATCAAAATTTTAACTGAAAAACAATGGATAAAACAAGTTATGCAGTTGGCCTTAGCTTTGGCCAACACCTTGCTCAAAGCAAAATAAAAGGTCTTGACTACCAATCTTTTGCAAAAGGAGTAGAAGCTATGTGCGAAGGCAAACAACCTGAAATTGATTTGAGAGAAGCACAAGAGTTATTGAACCAATTCTTCGCTAAAATGGAAGAAGAAGCAAAAGCACAATTTGCACAAGTACGCGAAGCTGGCGAAAAATTCCTCGAAGAAAATGCAAAACGCGCTAACGTCGTAACATTAGAAAGCGGCTTGCAATACGAAGTAATCACCGAAGCCATCGGTCAAAAACCAGTTGCAACTGACAAAGTGAAAGTTCACTACCATGGTACATTAATCGATGGTACTGTATTCGACAGCTCAGTACGCCGTGGCGAACCTGCAACTTTTGGTGTTACTCAAGTAATCCAAGGTTGGGTAGAAGCTCTTCAACTCATGCCTGTAGGTTCTAAATGGAAACTCTACATCCCTTACAACCTTGCTTATGGCGAACAAGGCGCAGGTCAAATGATTGCACCTTACTCTGCTCTTATCTTTGAAGTAGAACTCCTCGAAATCGTAAAATAAAATAACAATATCACAAAATGAAAAAAATATTTGGATTATTATTGGCAGCAGCCGTAGCTGCACCAATGTTTATGTCTTGCAATGGTAGCACTACAAAAATCAAAAATGAAAGTGATTCACTCAACTATGCTATCGGTGTTGCTAACGCAGGCGGTATTCGTCAATACGTATTAATGGCCGACACTGCAGACAGCAAAAAAATTGCTCAATTCTGCAATGGTATTAAAGTATCTTTATCAGAACAAACTGCATCAGAACGCATTGCTATCGAAGGTTATCGCATGGGCGCATCAATGAAGAATGAAATCGTAACTGGCTACCTCTTCAACGACTCAACAATCCCAGCAAAAAAAGACCTTATGATTGCAGGATTCAAAGCAGCTCTTACTCTCGAAGAGGGCTCAATCGACCCTGAATTTGGCATGCAATACTTCCAAGATCTCATGGGTGCATCAATGCAAACTGGCGAAAATGCCAACCTCACACCAGAGCAAGTAGACTCAATAAATACTATCCTCGGTGTTATCAATGGTAACGGCGCTCGCAAATACATCCTTGGTCCTGACACAACAGCCAAAGACATCAAAACATTCATCGCCGAATTCGAAAAAGCATTGAATTCAACCGAAGACGAAACACTCTATATGAGAGGTCTTGAAATCGGTTCAAATATGAGCCAACAATTCAACCAAAGCCCATATTTGTTCAACGATAGCACAATCGAATTGAATATCGAATTGATCAAACGCGGTCTCATCGAAGGTCTCAACCTTAAAGCTAACATGACTGCCGACGAAGCTACAACATACCTCAACACAACTATGGAAGCAAAAGCTGCTGAACGCAACAAATCTCTTGCTGCAAGAGGCGAAGCTTTCTTGGCTGAAAATGCTAAGCGTGAAGGCGTATTCGTAACAGAAAGCGGTCTCCAATACGAAGTTATCACAATGGGTGAAGGCGAAAAACCAACAGCCGAAAACACAGTGAAAGTACACTACCACGGTACACTCATCGATGGCACAGTATTCGACAGCTCAATTGAACGTGGCGAACCAATCGAATTCCCACTCCTCAACGTAATCAAAGGATGGACAGAAGGCGTACAATTGATGCCAGTAGGTTCTAAATTCAAATTCTACATCCCTTATCAACTCGCTTATGGCGAACGTGGCGCAGGCGAACTCATCGGTCCATGCGAAGCTCTTATTTTCGAAGTCGAACTCATCGAAATCGTAAAATAATACATCACCATTATACAAAAAGTGGCTGACAATCCTGTTAGCCACTTTTTATATCCACAACAACCACTCACAGTGTGTATTCAACTCCAAAAATTCCCAAATTTAAATATACTATAGAGCAACCTTCAAGCAAGGTGCAAGCAACCTAAAAAATACACACTCACAGTGTGTATCCACAGACAAAAAAAATCGCCCTTCTACAAAAGAAGAGCGATTAGAAAAGTCTAAATCCCGCGAATTATTCGCCAAGGTGGATTGCTTCTGAAGGACAAACTGAAGCACAAGTGCCACATTCTGTACAAACTTCTGGGTCGATTTTATAGATATCGCCCTCAGAAATAGCTTCAACTGGACACTCACCAATACAAGTGCCACAAGCAATACAATCTTCTGAAATTACGTAAGCCATTGTTCAAAAAATTTAATTTGTTATTAGTACTAATTGCGGTGCAAATTTACGCATATTTTTTATTATAGCAAACTTTTTAGACAATAATTTTTACACATTTTCGTTTTATTAGCGATGAAAAAGATTTACTGCCTAATAATCACAATAGTTACGCTCGTTTCACTACAAGCCCAAAACCTATCAACCATCGACTACAACCGCTGGCATTATGGTGCTTTTGTAGGTATGAACATGATGGACTTCGGTATAAAAGCGGTACCAAGCAGCGAATTTCAACCCGAAATCAGAACATTCATACCCGGTTTTAGCGTAGGTCTCATAGGCGAAATGCGCCTAAACAACTACTTCAACCTACGACTCGCACCAGCATTCCACATGGGACAATACAACGTAAGTTTCGACACTCAAAAAGGTTCGCAAAACTACAAGAACATCCCATCCCAACTCATGAGAATTCCTCTATACATAAGATATAATGCCGTCCGCATAGACGACTACAAACCATACCTACTTGCCGGAGGAGGCATCGACCTCGAATGGAACATCGACAAAGACCCCGAAAACCCAATCCTATTCAAAAAAATAGACTATTTCACCGAATTTGGTGTAGGTTGCACATTCTACACCGAATACCTACGATTCTCTTTAGAAGCGAAATATTCAATCGGGTTCAACAACAAGTTCGTCACATTCGACAAGCGCGTAGGCACACCTCACGAGCCTCTAACCTCCGATGCCGACAACATCAATCGAGCAGCACAAGCCCAATCAATAGAGAGCCTAAGAGCGCGAGTATTTACATTCGTATTCAACATAAACATATAATACAAAAAAAGGGGATTCATCACGAATCCCCTTTTTGTATATAATCTATCAAACCCGCACAAGCATCCTCCAACAAATCTATCACATATTCAAACCCCTCATCACCTCCATAATACGGGTCTGGCACACAATCCGCAAGACAATACTTATCGCAATAATTCGTAGCCAACGACACCTTTCCATAATGCTCAGCCGAAGGAGCTCTATTACTCAAAGCTCTACGATTCTGTGCATCCATACAAACAATCATATCCCACTCATCCCAATCCTCACAACGCATAGGGCGCGAAATATGCGTAATATTATATCCACGGCGAGCAGCATGAGCACGCATACGAGCATCTGCACGCTCACCTTCATGATAAGCCTCAAGTCCCGCCGAATCAATAACAAAATGCTTGGAGAGCCCCCGCTCTTCAAGCATTTTATTCATTATCGTTTCTGCTATCGGACTACGGCATATATTTCCCAGACAGATAAACAATATTTTCATTGACAAACAAAACAATTATTATTTATCACTCTTAAGAGCCTCCATAATCTTTTCTTGAAGCTCTTCAAGAAGCTCAGGATTATCTTGAATCAAACGTTTAGCAGCATCGCGACCTTGACCA
>JAZLEE010000263.1:0-3445 GCA_045615085.1 Candidatus Aphodosoma sp.
AGTGAAGCCGTAGCGTTTGATTTTTTCGACTTGAGTGAACATGTCGGCCATAGATGCTTTTTCTTTGCCATCTTTAGGGATAACGATGAATTCGAAAGCATCAGTTTCGCCCATTTGATTGCCGTAGCCACCCATTGCTTGGATAAAGTTGGCGTTAGGGTCCATAGTGATTTCGTCGATACGATATGAAATCATCATACGGATGAGGCTGTTGATAGTTGACATGAGGTGACCTTGGTCGGTTGGTTTCAATTCGCGTGGCATTGCAGGGTGAAGGAATTCGATAGCCAATTGAGTGAATTGAGCCTCTTTGTCAGTATAGATAGCTACGTGAGGAGTATCGTATGTAGGGAGGCTGTAGCGTGGACGTTCGCCGCGGTTAGAGCGAGCAGGGATTTTAGAGAAGAGGTCAACGATTTTTTTCTCCATTTTGTCAACATCGATATCACCTACCACAACAACGCATTGGAGGTCTGGACCATACCAAAGTTCGTAGTAGTCGCGGAGAGCTTGGTATGTGAAGTTGTTGATAACGGCTGTGTCGCCAATCACGTCGCGTTTTGCATATTGCGAGCCAGGATATTTCACTTTGTTGCCTTCGCGCCACATACGACGTTGAGCATTGTTGCCTTGACGCCATTCTTCGCGGATTACACCACGTTCGTTGTCAATCTCTTCTTCTTGAAGAGCGATAGCGCATGACCAGTCGTGGAGCACGAGGAGGGCGCTGTCGAGAATCTCTTCGCGAGTAGGCACGTTAGAGAGACGATAAACTGTTTCGTCGAGAGATGTATAGGCATTGATGTTGCTACCGAAACCAACACCAACTGACTCGAAATAGTTGATGAGAAGTTTGTCAGGGAAGTTGGTAGTTCCGTTGAACGCCATGTGTTCGAGGAAGTGAGCAAGACCATTTTGGTGGTCTTCTTCGAGGATAGCACCTACGGCTTGTGCGATGTGGAATTCGCAACGCTCTTTAGGTTGGTTGTTGTAACGAATGTAATAAGTAAGGCCATTGTCGAGCACACCCATACGCACGTTCTCGTCGATAGGGAGAAGTTGTGGCTCTTGAGCCTTGAGGTTGAAGCACAATGCACTGCTTACGATGCAGAGTGCGAGAAGAAATAATTTTTTCATTGTTTTTTGGGTTTTATTGATTGTTTTTATTTAGTCGAATTAGTCAAATTAGCAACATTCGTCTAATTGGTTGATTTCGTAGTGCAAAGTAACACATTTTTTTTCGAACTACCAAATATTTTTATCGTTTTTCGATAAAAAATGTATTTTTAATATATTTTAATTGTATGTGTTGTATTTTTTTATGTGATTTGGGTGGATAGAATTTGGGGGTTTTGGAGTGGTGATACACACTGTGAGTGGGTGTTTGAGTGGGTGGGGTACGGGTTGCTTGAAGGTTGCTCTATGGTATATTTAGGGCGGGGAAATTTGGTGAGTTTGATACACACTGAGAGTGGGTATTTTTTTGGGGGATATTTTCTTCGAATAATTTGGTGGTTATGGAATAAATTTGTATCTTTGTAGGCTGAAATAAATTTGTAATTAGTAGACTAATTTTTAGTAAATTATGAAAAATATAAAGGTTTTATTCTTATTGTTTGTTTGCTTTTTAGCTGTAGATTTTTTGTCTTCGCAAACGGTAGTTACGTCGACTGGATATCAGACTGATTTTGAGGATGATGTTGAACGAGAGAATTGGACGTTGAATGCAGGGCCAAATGGAGGGAAGTGTGCAAATAAATGGTATTGGGGTAAGCCTGGTGCCAATGGTGATGAATATGGTTGGTTTGTGTCGAGTGATAATGGTGCTTCTCCAACATATACGAATGTTGGGGTTTCGGTGGTTGCATATAGGAAGTTTAGATTGGATGCAGGACTCTATGAGTTGTCGTTTGATTGGCAAGCAGGGGGTCGCAGTACTGATGGATTGTATGTTTGCTGGATTCCGGGAAGTGACACTAAGACAGTGGGTAGATTGGCGTCGATTACGACAAGCAATATGCAAGAGTGGGTGCCAACATATGGATTGTATTTTGGTACGGACTCGTTGCGTCGTGGGCAACGTACGTGGAATGTGATATCGGATACGATTCGTTCGGATGGAGCGCAGGATTATTATTTGGTTTTTGTGTGGAATAACAGTGTTTTGGATGCATATCAACCAGCTGTTTCGATTGATAATGTTTTGATTATGGAGTATGGTCGTTGCAGTAGACCAACTCAACTCAGAGTGTCGTCGAAGGGAGATGATGTGTTGTTGACTTGGAAGGGTGGTGCGGATGCTTATGATGTGCGTTGTGTGAATAATTTGACAGGTCAGAAGGTGGAGTTTTTAGATGTGACAACTACGTCGAAAGAGATTTCGGGATTGCCAGAGGGTATGTGTACCTACTATGTTCGTTCGAAATGTGGTGACATTGTGGGTGCATGGACATCGATCTCGAAATTTTTGTTTTATCCAGCAGTGAGATGTATTGATTATTTGAGTTTGTCGAACAATAATTGTTTTAATGGTACGACAAAAAATCCAAGAGAGAGAGCAGGTGTAGTGGATTTTGGTTATCAGGCAGGTGAGTCGCGTCATACGTTGCATTGGGATCCGTATGAGCGAGATCCTAGAACAAAAGGGGGATTGAAAACTGTGCCGGATGGAGAAATTGCGTCGGTGCGTCTTGGTAACTGGAGAGTTGGAGGCGAGGCTGAGTCGGTAGAGTATAATTACTATGTGGATACGTTGACATCGGCGATATTGGAGCTTAATTATGCGGTAGTATTGGAAGACCCAGATCATGACTCTTTGTCGCAACCTCGATTTATGTTGGAAATTCTAGATCAAAGAGAAAATCCGATAGATGAGTTTGGTTGTGGTGAGGCTTACTTCTCGGCGGGTTTTAATACAAATGTGAAAGATGGTTGGCATCAGATGGAGAAAGGTTGGTGGAAGGATTGGACTAAAGTGTCGGTGAACTTGTCGAAATTCCATGGGCAATCGTTGATAATCAGACTTACGACTTATGACTGTACTCAGACGGGTCACTATGGATATGCTTATTTCACATTGGGATGTTCTGATGGTAAGATTAAGGGGTTGACTTGTGGTGATGCTGATAGCACTATATTCAAGGGGCCTGATGGATTTAAGTATAGATGGTATTTGCCTGATAGACCGGAGGAGATTGTTTGTGATTCGCAATATTTTGCTCGTCCGGCAACGGATACTCTTACTTATTATTTGGATGTGATTCAGCCTACGAATACGAATTGTTATTACACCTTAATAGCGTCGATGGTTGGACGTTGGCCTCGCGCAAAAGTTGATTATACGCATGAGGTGAAATCGTGTCGTAATACTGTTGTGTTTGATAACCAAAGTTATGTGAAACGTATAAATCAGATTACAAAAGATAGTGTGTCGACACCAGAGAAG
>JAZLEE010000264.1:0-4182 GCA_045615085.1 Candidatus Aphodosoma sp.
TAAATGCTTTACAGTTTGAGGCACATCTAAATTCTCAATAACTTTTAGAACTTCTTTGAATGTAATCAAAACTCCTGTTGAATCTCTAACCGAATTCAAAAAATACAACTCTCGAGGGAATAATTTTCGAACAAAACCATATCCCTCAACCCAGACATTATCACTCCTATCGAAAGTAAATTTTTTGAGCAATTTACCTTTTTTATCCTTTACATATTCAATATTAGTACACACACCACAATTATCAATAGAATCTCCAACACTAATATTAAAATCCACAAGTAATATTGTCTCTCCTTTTGAATGTCGCCATAACTTTTTCTCATTTAAATCTTCACGCACCAAACAATCAAATTTCCAAACCTTCTCATAATTAAAACGTCTATACACCTTTTTGTAAGTCAAATTATTTACTATAGAATCACCTCCTAATTTATAAATTAAAGATACCGCATTATCATCTATCAACACCTCTCCAGTTGATGAATAATTATTTTGTATCTCTTCTATATCAATAATCCAAACACGACCTTCTTCTAATATTGGCTGATACGCCATAACATTCATAACCACAAACATTAGGCAACTAAATAAAAATATACGTTTCATAATAACCTCCATTTTTAATGAATATTAGTGGGTGCAAATATAGTAATAAATTCTAAAAAAACAATAGTTTACACATTTTTTTGATTCAAGATAATTAAGTTGAAGATTTACTTAGTTCGCCCCCTTCGGGGACGAAGAGGGGGGGGGGTGATTCTCTATCCGCAGGTTCCTTCGCTTAGCTCAGTCACACAGCGGTTAAGCATAATTTGCCCTCTCCGAGGACATCATATACCAATTCTGCATAATACTATCAACTAAGTTGACGAAGAACCCGAACCCCACCCAACCTTGAACATAGGATAAATATAGGATAAATATACTATAAATATAGGATAAACATATTATAAACATAGTATAACTATATGCACTAAATTATTGGCTATGGTGTGGTGAGTGGTGTCGGCATAGTGTTGAGTGATAATTTTTTTACAAATTTTCACTACCCTATTGGTTATTAAAAAATAAAGTTGTAAATTTGCCAATTGAAATTTATACTACCCTTGTAGTATCAAATGAAACAACAAACAAATACAACTTACTAAGAATCACAAACTTACACAACAAACCACAGGTTTATCGTTGTGTTGTTTGTGTGCGTTTATGCATAAAAAAGTCCGAAAAATATAACAAACTATTATATTAACTTTTAGTTATATGGCAACAATTAAATTAAAAAAAGGTTTAAACATCAAAATTTCAGGCGATGCTGAAGCTAAAGTAGCTGGCAAAGTTATCTCGCAAGAGGTGGCTATCGTGCCTGATTATTTTGAAGGAATGACACCAAAGGTTGCAGTCAAAGAAGGTGACACCGTGATGATCGGTAGCACAATCTTGTTCGACAAAAAACATCCTGAGGTGAAAGTTGTGTCGCCAGTATGCGGTACAATCAAACAAGTTGCACGTGGCGAGCGTCGTAAATTGCTCTATGTGCTTATCGAACAAAACGGCCAAGCAGAACAAGCCGCATTGCCTACTATCGACCTCAAAGCTGGTCGCGAAGCTGTGCTCGCTGCTATGCTCGAAGCTGGTTTTGGTGCTGCACTTCGCCAACGTCCTTACGACGTAGTGGCTAACCCTGCAATTGCCCCTAAAGCTATCTTCGTATCGGCATTCGACTCTGCTCCTCTTGCTGCCGACTACAACTTCGTGTTGAAAGGCGAAGAAGCTAACGTACAAGCTGGTCTCAATGTTTTGGCTGCTATTGCTAAAACTTACTACTCTGTTTCTCCTGCTACATCGGCTGAATTGCGCAACATGAAAGGCGTTGAAATCAACGAATTCATCGGTGCTCACCCTGCTGGCAACGTAGGTGTTCATATCAACCACCTCAACCCAGTAAACAAAGAAGAGGTAGTTTGGACAATCAATATCATGGACGTTGCAATCCTCGGTCGTTATGCCAACACAGGCAAACTCGACTTCACACGCCGTGTGGCAGTAGCTGGTCCTAAAGTGAAACACCCTGCTTATATCGAAACAATCAGCGGTACTATCGTCAACAACATCACAGAAGGCAACGTAAACCTCGACGAAACTATCCGTATCATCAACGGTAACGTGCTCACTGGTTTGAACTCAAAAGAGGCTGCATACCTCTCACCATTTGCCAATGTTGTGACTGCTATCGCCGAAGGCGACCAAGCCGACGAACTCTTCGGTTGGGCAATGCCACGTTTCAACAAATTCTCTAACTCATGCCTCTTCTTCACTAAGTTGCAAACAATGCTTTGTCCTAAAAAACAATTCGACTTCGATGCTCGTATCCTTGGTGGCGAACGTGCATTCATCGTTAGTGGTGAATACGACCGCGTGTTCCCAATGGACATCTTGCCAGAACAACTTGTGAAAGCAATGATTGCTCGCAACCTCGAGAAAATGGAACAACTCGGCGCTTACGAAGTTGCACCAGAAGACTTTGCACTTTGTGAATTCGTATGTACATCAAAAATCGAAACTCAACACATCGTACGCGAAGCCCTCAACTACATGAGAAAAGAACTTGAATAAAATGTCTAAAGTCCACAGTCTAAAGTCTACAGTCCAAAGACTTTCGACCGTTGACCGTTGACTGTTGACATAATTAATAAAGAAATATGAAATTTTTAAAAAACATCGTAGACAAAGTTGAACCTACTTTCTCTGAAGGTGGTAAACTTCACATGTTTCACTCGGTGTTCGATGGATTCAAAACGTTCTTGTTCGTGCCTAACGACACAGCAAAACGCGGAACACACATCCACGACGTAACCGACTCGAAACGTACAATGATTATGGTGGTACTTGCACTTGTTCCAGCACTCCTCTTCGGTATGTGGAACGTAGGTTACCAACACTTCTTGGCAATTGGTCAAGATGCTACATTCTGGCAACAATTTGCTTTCGGTCTTTTGGCTGTATTGCCTATCCTCGTTGTTTCTTACCTCGTGGGTCTTGGCATCGAGTTTACTGTTGCTCAATTCAAAGGTCACGAAATTCAAGAGGGTTTCCTCGTATCTGGTATCCTCATCCCTATGATTGTGCCTGTTGATACTCCACTTTGGATGGTCGCTATCGCTACTGCTTTTGCGGTTATCTTCGCTAAAGAGGTGTTCGGTGGTACTGGTTACAATGTATTCAACGTGGCTTTGGTTACACGTGCATTCCTTTTCTTCGCATATCCAACAGCAATGTCGGGCGACCAAGTATGGGTTCGCACACGTGACGCATTCTGGTATGGTGCTGGCGAAAAAATCGATGGTTTCTCAGGTGCAACTCCTCTTGGTCAAGTGGCTGTAGCAACTGAATATACTGACCCTGTTTCTTTTATGGATGCATTCCTCGGTTTCATCCCAGGTTCAGTAGGTGAGGTTTCTACTTTGGCTATCCTCATCGGTGCTGCTATCCTTCTCATCACTAACGTAGCAAGCTGGAAAACAATGTTGTCGGTATTCCTCGGTGGTGCTTTCACAGCTTTCTTGTTCAACCAATTCGGTCCTGACACTGCTGTAGCTAACATGCCTTGGTATATGCACCTCGTTCTCGGTGGTTTCGCCTTCGGTGCTGTCTTCATGGCTACTGACCCTGTAACTTCTGCTCGCACAGAGTGTGGTAAATGGATTTATGGTTTCTTGATTGGTGTTATCGCAATCGTAGTACGCGTGCTCAACCCAGGTTATCCAGAAGGTATGATGCTCGCTATCTTGCTTATGAACATATTCGCTAACTTGATCGACTACTACGTAGTTCAAGCAAATATCAACAAACGTCTCAAACGTGCAAATAAATAATTAGTCGACAGACAACAGACAACAGTCGACAGTCGCAAATCTGTTGACCGTTGACCGTTGACCGTTGACAAAATATATAAATTATGAATACAAATAAAAATAGTTATACGTTAATATATATGGTGGTAATCATTACCATCGTATCGTTGCTATTGTCGATTACGTCAGGTTCGCTTCGTTCATTCCAAGAGGACAACGTACGTCTCGACACTAAAAAGCAAATCCTTAATTCGTTGCCTGGCATCGAATTGGGCGAAGATGCAGCAGCTACTTACGCAGCAACTATCAAAGAGTACAACATGCTCGA
>JAZLEE010000265.1:0-5888 GCA_045615085.1 Candidatus Aphodosoma sp.
GGTTTGACATTTCTCTTTTCGGGTTTTGTCAAGGCAATCGACCCACTTGGTACAACCTATAAGATTCAAGATTATCTCGAAGTGATGGGCCTTAGTTGGTTTTCTGAACTGGCTTTGGTGGCATCGTTTGCATTGATAACTGCCGAGTTTTTAGCAGGTGCACTATTGATTACGAATATCAATTTCAAACTCGGACTTTGGTTATCCACACTCTTGATGGTGGCCATGACGCCTCTCACTTTGTGGATTGCCATTAAGAATCCAGTCACCGATTGTGGTTGTTTTGGCGATGCAATTGTGATTTCTAATTGGGCAACATTTTGGAAGAACATAGTGCTCGACATCTTGATTATCGCAATTTGGTTGTTACGTACCAAATGTTGTCGCGCGTGGTTGATGCCGGTGCCATCGTGGGTGTTGACGCTCATTTATGCCTTGATTCCAATAGGTTTTGGCATACATTCGCTCTGCAATCTTCCAATTATCGACTTTCGTCCTTACAAAATAGGCAACGATATCCTCGTGGGTATGGAGTTGCCCGAAGGTGCTCAACGCGACCAATATCGCACAACATTCATATATAGTCGCGATGGTGTAGAGCAAGAGTTCGAATTGCAAGATGCACCTTACAACGATTCTACATGGACCTTCATCGATCAACGCACTGAGTTGATTGTCAAAGGCGAAGAACCTCCTATTCACGATTTTTCTATCATCACACCAGAGGGTGAAGATTGGACATACGATATTCTCTATCGCGAAGGTCGCACATATCTTGTAGTTATGTACGATTTGCGAAAGACCAACATTCAATATCTCGACAATGTGCGTGCTCTCTACGAACAAGCAATGGCCGAAGAGGCTGAATTCTTAGTGCTCACAGCATCGTCTGATATGATTGACGATTTCAAACAAGAGCATAATTTGCCTTATCAGTTTGCGCTCACCGACCCAATTCAGTTGAAAACTATGGTGCGTGCCAATCCAGGTGTTGTAGTTCTCGAAGGAGCAAAGGTGGTTGATAAATTCAACGCAAATAAAATCAGTATTAATTAATAATCGAATAGAACATAAGGGTTTTGTTCTTATGTTCTATTGTCTTAAAAATAGATAAATATGAGAAAAAACATTGTAGCAGGTAACTGGAAAATGAACAAAAACCTGCAAGAAGGTGTAGCTTTGGCTGCTGAATTGAAAGAGAAAGTGTCTAACCCTAATTGCGATGTGATAATCGGCACTCCATTTATCCACCTTGCAACTGTGGCTGAGTTGGTCAAAGGTTCTCCAATTGCTGTTGCTGCCGAAAACTGTGCCGACCACGCTTCAGGTGCTTACACAGGTGAAGTTTCTGCCGAAATGGTAGCATCTACAGGTGCAACATATTGTATCATTGGCCACTCAGAGCGTCGTACTTATTATGGCGAAACATACGAAATCCTTCGCGAGAAAGTACAATTGGCTTTGGCTAATAATCTTCGTCCAATCTTCTGCATTGGCGAGGTGAAAGAAGAACGCGAAGCAAATCGTCAAAACGAAGTAGTGAAAGCACAACTCGAAGGTTCTGTATTCAACCTCTCAGCTGAAGATTTCGGCAAACTCGTTATTGCTTACGAACCAGTTTGGGCTATCGGCACTGGTCTTACTGCTACTCCTGAGCAAGCACAAGAAATCCACGCTTACATCCGTAGCCTTATTGCTGAAAAATATGGCAACGAAGTAGCCGACAATACATCAATCCTTTATGGTGGTAGCTGCAACGCTAAAAATGCAGCAGGTCTCTTTGCTAACCCTGATATCGACGGTGGTCTTATCGGTGGTGCATCACTCAAAGCCGACGACTTCTGCGCTATCATCAACGCATTCTAATTCACACTACGAATTTAGATAAAAAAAACCTCTCCATTCTGTAATTGAATGGAGAGGTTCTTTTTTATATTATCCACTTACATTGTCTATTCCCATGTCCAACCCTCAAGCAAGGTGCAAGCAACCTATGCCGAAGTAGAGTGACATGCCCAAACAACCACTCATTGTGTGGTTGTTTCTTTTATCTATTCCACAATCAGTTTGCTTTGATAGATAGATCCATCGGCAGTAGTAAGTCGAACGAGATATACACCACGAGTTGGAATAGCTTCTATTGTAATAGGATATTGTGTTGGTTCAATAGTATAAACTCTTTGACCAATAGCATTAAATATTTCAACCACCATACCCTCGCAGAGATGGTTGGTAGCATCGGTCTGAATGACGAACGAACCACTAACCTTCACAGGGTTAGGCACTATGACTAATGGCATAGAATGGATGTTTTCGATAGCAGTACCCACCACAAGTGTGAGGTTAACCACCGAGTCGCATCCAGCCGAAGATACAAACACTTCACGATAATTACCAGCCTTAGTGAGAGTTTGCTCGCCAAATTCATAAACGTCGCCAGATGCTATTACCACCGTAGTGTCAATAATATGAGTTGGGTGGAATGTCACAAAGAGTTCGATGATAGAGTCGCATCCTTGTAGGGTAGTAGTTGTGCGTTCTAAGAGCGTATCACTCGTAATACCTGACACACGGAATCCATAACCTACATATTCATAACCCTGGCAAACATAATCTTCGAAATGACTACGAGCCGGTTCCGAAACTGATAGACGTAGTGTGATGATAGAGTCGCAACCAAGGAAGTTGACAAGAGAATCGCGATAAGTACCAGGTTCTGACAACTCTTTACCACCAAAATAGTAGGTCGTACCCTGACAAATAGTTACATCAAGAGAAGTATGTTCTGGTATTACCCAAAGATTCATTACCTCAATAGAGTCGCAACCTTCGCGATTGACATATGCACGCTCGTAGCGACCTGTTTTGTAGAGTTGCATACCTTCCCATTCCAAATAGGTATTTTCGCAAATAGTATCACCATGATAGAAATATTTAGGATGTACCACAAGGTTGAGAGTCGAGAATTCGCAATACGAAATAGTGTCGACATAGATACCAGTTTCGGTGAGTTGTTTACCTGCAAATTCATATACTTCACCTTCGCAGATAGAAGCATTAATCACATGACGTTTGGCTTGTACTACGAGGTAGAGGCGCACCGTAGAGTCGCAACCACACGATGACACAAGCGGTTCACTGAGATAAGTACCTGTTTCGGTGAGATTATATCCAGCAAAAGCACCTTCGTTGTAGACATCACCCGGACAGATAGTATCGTTGAGATAGAATGTGCCAGCAGGGTCGATATGGAGATTAAGCACTTTGAGAGTATCACATTCGCCTTCTGTTTGCGATTCGCGCAACATTTCAATGCGGTTAAGACCGAAGTTGAGTTTGCTTGTTTCGATATCAAAGCCATAATTGCGATAACGATTGCCCCAACAAATATGGTCAGTGAATACCACCTCATTGTGGCTGCGGCACACAATCTTCACATCGTCTATATTCACTTGTTGTGAGTAACTATTGTCACGCACCGAGCGCACTTTGAATTCAACCATAATAGTTTTGCCTGCATAGCCCGATAGGTCATATTCGAGCGTATCCCATGCTAAAGTTCTGGTCGACATAAGGATAGTGTCATTGAATGAATAGCCCGAGTCGTCGCTGATGCGAGCTACGAGATATTCGTCATTGCCAATACTTACATTATAGCAGAATGACAATGAGTAAATATCGCTGTCAACAAAGAGAAGCGGAGTGCGCAATACTGCATAGCCATGAGCCAACGAAGTGTTGACTGTAGCCATTTTGTTACCATTAGTATTTTCTGTCACACTCCAGTCGCGAGTATCTTCGTCGAGCGTCGAAGCAGTAGTCCAGCAGTCAGGGAGGTTATTGCCCGACGATTCAAAGTTTTCGCGGAATGGCAATGCCACCACATCGCAGTGGGTGCGGAACGAAAGTGTAGCCCAACTTGAACTATCACCCGCCAAGGTGAGCAAGCCACGCACGCGAGCATCGTATAGAGTCGAATTCTTCAAACCATCGAATCCTACAACGGTGTCGGTTACAATAGTGTCGGCTACCACAGCGCCATTGATGAGCAATTGCACTTGATGAGCGTCAGCCAAACCATCACCAGTCCAACTCAAATCTACTTCGGTAGAAGATATGTAGTCAGCAGAGAAGTTCTCAGGTTTAGACAAGAGCACCTCTTTCACTTCAAATTCGTCAATAGTAAGGAGATAAGTCGTAGAGTTGTTGCACCACCAAGGAGTGAACACCCTTACCCCAAGTTCATATACACCCGAGCGCATAGGTGTGAAAGTAGCATCGTAGTATTCATATCCTTGAGTCACTTGATGTTGAGCGAGAGTGTCGTATTCACCTTTATATCCAGCCACAAATCCTATACGCGAATCTTCGAGCAATTCGCGTTGACGCGATTTAATACTCAATTCATAACGGCGACCAGCCTCGAGGTAGAACGGACGAGTGAGGCGCACATCCACGTCATTCGTAGCTTTCAACACGATAGTTTCCAACGACGAAAGCATACTGATTTTACCTGTAGAGCGAGGTGCTTGCGACACAAGCCAGCATGGGTCAATATCGTTATATTCAAAGTTATCGATATAAGGTTGAGTTTTAGTTACACGGATAATGTCATCGCAGTAAGTAGCTATTTCTACCATTTTCCACAACGAATAGTCAACATCCGAGCATTTAGCGCGCACGAATAGATATTGTGTAGTATTTGGCTTGAGGTCGGTGAGACGAATTGTGTCGCAAATAGAAGTGCCAGATACGAATGCTTTATCAGGGTCGTAGTTGAGGCTGATACGATATTCGAATAATTGTGCTTGATGTTCATAAGGCACTACCACTGTAGCCGTTACGTCTGCCACTTCATGGATAATAATTTCATCTATAGCCTTACATGTGTTGCGACGGATGATGACGTTGTCGATAGCAATAGGAGGATTACCATTGATATATTGGTCGTTGTGCCAAGAGACTACAAGGTTATAGTTGCCAGCCATTGCCACATCAAACACCATAGTTTGATTGCGCCAAATAGCAGTATCTGAGCACAAACCACGACCACCATCAAGAGCAATAAAGTCAGTGCGTAGGTTGTCGAATGGATAGCGAGTATCTTTAGCCATTTTAGCCGTAGTAGGAGCAAGGAATACACGGGCATAGTCGCCTCCCGACTCACCTTTTACTTTGTAGTCGAAACTTATTACATACTCTCCAACTTCAGCAAACGACAACGATGCATAAGCCATTATATTACGCTCGTAATCTACATATTTGTATGCCGAGTCGCCATTCGATACATACAATGCATTTTCGCCAAGGTTGACGGCTTGTGGGTCGCAATTTATGACAAATTTATTAGAACCATAACTATGAACAAATGTCCAGCGACTATTGTCGTCATCTGATTCAAAGTCGGCACTAAATGGCATTTGATATTGATATTTAGTCGTAGTGAACGCAATTTCACGCATAGGCGACTCAGCCTCGTCGCATATTGCTTGGAGGAAGAGATAATACGTTGTGTTAGCATCGAGTGCTGTGAGGGTCACACTGCTATCCGAAGTAGTAGCAGTGAGCAGAGCATCGGCATAATTATTTGTTTTCGATAAATAATATTTCACCTCGCCCGAACCGTTGAGGTTAGTGAACTCAACTGTAGCCTCAGTATTGCCCAATGCAACGAGTGAAATATTATCCACCACATTACAAGAGAGGCGAGTGATGTTGATATTATCGATAGCCACAGGCAGAGCACCAGTGTAGTAAGTGCCATCTACCTCATTTTGCCAAGCCACCACCAATTTATATTTCACTGTGTCATTAGCCACCAACACACCACCTTGACGACTCCATGCTGTAGAGCCATACATTGCTCCACGGTCGAGAGCAACTACTTG
>JAZLEE010000266.1:0-2069 GCA_045615085.1 Candidatus Aphodosoma sp.
GGTGGACAAGGTGTTCTTTCAATGGGTAAGATTCTTGCTTACGCAGGTCTTATGCAAGGTAAAGAGGTAACTTGGATGCCTGCTTATGGTCCAGAACAACGTGGTGGTACTGCCAACGTTACTGTCATCCTTTCTGATGACCCAATCGCATCTCCATTGTTGCAAAAATATGACATTGTAGTGGTTCTCAACCAACCTTCAATGGACAAATTCGAATCACGCGTTAAACCAGGTGGTATCTTGATTTTCGACCCAAATGGTATGACTCGCGAACCAGAACGCAAAGATATCAACGTATATCGTATCCCTGCAACTGACACAGCAGCTGCTCTTGGTCAAGCTAAAACATTCAATATGTTCGTACTCGGTGGTCTCTTGAAAGTAGATCCAGTTGTAGAACTTGACAAAGTTATGCTCGGCTTGAAAAAATCATTGCCAGAACGTCACCACAAACTCCTCCCTGCTAACGAAGCAGCTATGTTGAAAGGTGGTGAAATTATTGAGAAATTGTAATCAATAATTAAATAATCATAAAGCGGTAAAATCAATATTGGTTTTACCGCTTTTTTGTTTTGTCGTTTCATACTTTTTTTGTATCTTTGCATCATATAGCGAAAATGCATAAATATCGTTAATAATTAACCATTAATAACTAATAATTATTATGAAAGCATACGTTTTTCCTGGTCAAGGTGCTCAGTTTGTGGGCATGGGTAAAGACCTTTATGAATCGAATGAACAGGCTCGTGAATTGTTTGAGCGTGCAAATGAAATATTGGGTTTCCGCATTACTGACATCATGTTTGAAGGTACAGCCGAAGATTTGAAACAAACAAAGGTTACTCAACCTGCTGTATTCCTTCACTCTGTGATTTCGGCATTGGTGCTTGGTGTTGAACCTGAAATGGTGGCTGGTCACTCGCTTGGCGAATTCTCGGCTTTGGTTGTGGCTAAAGTTCTCTCGTTCGAAGATGGTTTGCGTCTTGTGGCAGCTCGTGCTATGGCAATGCAAAAAGCTTGCGAATTGAATCCTTCGGTTATGGCAGCTGTACTCGGTTTGCCAGACGAAAAAGTAGAAGAGGTTTGTGCTACAATCGATGGAGTAGTTGTGCCAGCTAACTACAACTGTCCTGGTCAGTTGGTAATCTCTGGCTCGAACGAAGCAATTGATGCTGCTTGCGAAAAAATGAAAGAGGCTGGCGCTAAACGTGCAATGAAATTGCCTGTAGGCGGTGCATTCCACTCGCCACTCATGGAGCCAGCTCGCGTAGAATTGGAAGCTGCAATTCGTGCAACTACATACAACACACCAATCTGCCCAGTATATCAAAATGTTGATGCTAAACCATATACTGACCCAGAAGAGTTGAAACGCAATTCGATTGCACAACTCACAGGTCCAGTGCGTTGGACACAAACAGTGCAAAATATGGTGGCAGATGGCGCATCGTCGTTCCGCGAATTGGGTCCTGGCACAGTGCTCCAAGGTTTGATTAAGAAAATCGCTCCAGAAGCAGTAATAGAATGAGGAATGAGGAGTGAGGAGTGAGGAGTTTCACCTCTCGTTATTTGCTATTAAAAGTCTAAAAAATATAACGAACGTAGCGAGTAAGTCTTATATCTCGCTACTCGCTACTAAAAGTCTAAGATATGAAACGCGAATTATTAAACGGAATCTATTATGTTGGCGTGAATGACCGCCAAAAAACATTGTTTGAAAATATGCTCCCACTACCTTATGGTGTGAGCTATAATGCATATTTCATTGATGATGAGAAGACTGTGTTGGTCGATACAGTAGAACAACCATTTGCAGAACAACTATTGGCACAAGTACAAGAGTTGTTGGCTGGTCGCGAGTTGGACTATCTCATAGTCAATCACATGGAGCCTGACCACTCGTCGGGCATCAAAACATTGCAAGCTATCTATCCAAATATGCAAATCATTGCTAATGCCAAAACTATCGAAATGCTCGGTGGATATTATGGCATTCGCGAAGGTTTCCATGTAGTGAAAGATGGCGACTCGCTCTGTATCGGTAGCCGCACGCTTCAGTTCCACTTTGC
>JAZLEE010000267.1:0-3083 GCA_045615085.1 Candidatus Aphodosoma sp.
TATTTGAAATAGAGATTTTTGAGATACATATAGTGGGAGATGTTGTACGTCACATCGTCCTTGATAACAGAATCGGGCAAAACACCACCTCCATCGCGAACGATACGACCTTTAACAGTGCGAAACTCCTTAGTAAGACTATCGGGGATGACGCGGTCGCGACCTTCGTTTTGACGAGTAGCATAGTCGATGGCTTGAACACAACGACCTGAAGGGAGATAGTATTTAGCAGTTGTGAGTTTTAGATAACTATCGTAGGGTAATTCGCGTATGCTTTGAACGAGACCTTTGCCAAAAGTGCGCTCGCCAAAGATGTAAGCACGGTCGAGGTCTTGCATTGCACCTGAAAGGATTTCGGATGAAGAGGCAGTGTTGCCATCAACAAGAAATAGCAAATCCATATCAGGATAGAGAGGAGTACGCGTTGTGCGATATACGAAATTGTTAGACTCGTGAGTGCCTTTCATTGAGACAATTTCGGTGCCTTTAGGAAGGAACAAAGAGGCTATTTCTACGGCTTGACTGACCAAACCGCCACCATTACCACGAAGGTCGATGATAAGTTTGTTGATATTATGTGTGCTAACAAGTTCGTTCAATGCCATTTCGAAATCAGATGCGGTGCGGTCGATAAAGTCGAGAATCACAATGTAGCCTACCCCATCGGCAACTTGTGTGTAGAACGGAACCGTTGGCATTTGGATAATATCGCGTAGGAATGTTTTTGTAATTGG
The DNA here is from genome assembly GCA_045615085.1 of Candidatus Aphodosoma sp. Classification (GTDB taxonomy): domain Bacteria; phylum Bacteroidota; class Bacteroidia; order Bacteroidales; family Paludibacteraceae; genus Aphodosoma. Next base: position 735 of record JAZLEE010000267.1, read on the forward strand.
CTTTTTGTGTCCCTCACGTTGGACCTTAATAGTCAATTCAGTTTGTGGTTTGCCGCGCAACATGTCGCTAACTTCGGAAATTGACTTGCCCTTGCATTTGACACCATCAATTTCTATGATTTCGTCGCCAGCACACAAACCATTGACTTGCGCTGGCATTCCGTAATATGGGTCGGATAGATATGGTTTGTCGTCGACAAGTGTAATGACAGAACCTACTCCACCATATTGCCCTGAACGAAGGCGTTTGAGAGTTTCATCATCGGAAGCAGGGAAATATGATGTATAAGGATCGAGACCATAAAGCATACGACCTAATGAGAGTTTAATCAACTTTTCGTGATTGATGGTGTCGACATAGTTGATTTCGAGTTCGCGCAATACGCTATTGTAAATCTCAATATGCTTGATAGCATCAAGTGTTTGATTAGCAGTGGCTTCCTCTTTGTCTTTCTTTGCAAAAGATGGAAACGCAAATAGCGATATGAGGATGATTATATATATTTTTTTCATAATTTCGGAGTAATTACATTAAAATCCGCGTTCTTTTTTGAGATGGTCATAGGCATCCTTGACTTTGCGGAATTTTTCGGTTGCGCTTTGTTTAACGTCTTCGCCAAGGCTATTGACTTTGTCGGGGTGATACTTCATAGCCATACGACGATAGGCTTTTTTGATTTCGTCGTCGGTGCAAGTGGGAGATAATTCGAGCACCTCGTAGGCCCAATTAGGATTGGTTTGAGTAGAAAACATTGCCGAGATAGAAGATAAATCGGCATCGCTAACACGCATGTATCGAGCAATGTTGCGAATAACATTGATTTCGTCGGCATTGATATGACCATCGCCAGCCGCCACGCTAACAAGCATGTTGATGAGTTGCAAGCGGACACTATAATTGAGATGAGTAGCACATTGCATAGCCACATCTGCAACATTTATATCCTTATTGAGTAAATCTTTGAGTATTTGAAGGGCTTCGCGAGCACCTTCTTCGCCATAATTTTGCAATAAAAAGCGTTTTACGACCGACAATTCGCCCTTAACAATACGTCCGTCGGCTTTCATTACTGCAGCAATAAGAACAAGAAGTGCTACCTGAAAATCATTGGCATATTGATGGGGATTACGAGAACGCGAAGAGGTGTCAAATGTTTGATTTTCAATCTTATTTGGAGTATCAAATATAGACGCTAAAGTTACGCCAATGATTGCTCCGATTGGGCCGCCTAAAGTCCAACCAAGTCCACCTGCTAATATTTTTCGGAACAAACCCACTATGAAATTACATCTATAAATTAAAGTGCTAAGTTACAACTTTTAATTCATAATTATTGTTAAAAAAATCAACGATATATCACATAAAAAAGGCTGAGCCAAAATTCACATTTTGACACAGCCTCTATTTGATATTGCAGAGATATGATTTATTATCTCACAACTTTAGTCATTTGAATTGAACCATCGGCATAAGTAGAGAGCACGAGATAAATTTCGCGATTGAAAGAAGAGATATTCAATACAGAAGACTCATTCATAGCAACCAAACGACCATTGACATCGTAGAGAGAAATAGTCAATGCTTCAGGAGCAAAGAGTTGACCTTCGGCAGAGAGATAGATGGCATGTTGAGCAAAAAGATTTTCAACAGCAACTTCTGGATTTGGGTCTGGAGTGTTAGGCAATTCTGGGTCTGTGTATTCTGGTTCTTCGTCGCTCACCATAACGAAAGTCAAAACACCATCGAACTTGCGAGCATAGCCAACAACGAGATTTTTAGAGAAATCGATATCACCTTTTGCTACAGCAGGAACTTTGACTTCTACGTCGTTTACACCATCGTTGTAAGCGAAAACAATCACGTAAGAACCTTCGCTTTCGCGAATATCTGCGCCACGGAGCATCAATGCTTCGCCCATCAAATATTTGTTATAGAAGTGTTGTACTACGTTAATATCTGTAGAACGGCAAGTGAAGCCACAATCTTCGGCAAGGATAGTGATATTGTCGATGTCGGCATCGGCAATTTCGATAGCAGCTATAATATCGCCATTAGCTGGTTGATATTTACCTTTGATATTAGTGATTACCATACCAGATTTTACTTTGGCTGTGCTATTATCACCAAGTTTTGCATTTTTGAGAAGGATACCACCTGTGTAGTCTTGGATAAGGATACCATTTTCGTAGTCAGTAAATGTAGTAGTAGCATTGCCTACATAAGTGAATTCGGTGCCAGATGCAAGTTTTTTGATATCTTTGATGCGACGACAAGTGCCATCAAAGTCTTTAACTGTGTTTTGTACTTCGATAGGGAAAATAGTCAAACCATAACCCATGATGCCATAT
>JAZLEE010000268.1:0-6401 GCA_045615085.1 Candidatus Aphodosoma sp.
GGTGGTGATATTCACTCAAATCGCGGTAATGCCAACAAAATTTTGAACCGTTTCATGTGGCAAATTGCGAAAGCAACAGACTTGAAAGTGGCTTCGATTACAGGTGGTAACCTTCGCAATGCTATCGCACGTGAAGCAAGCGCAGTATGTGCAGTACCAGTTGACTTCAAACACGAATTGACAGTGCGTGCTAACACATTTGCTGCTGAAATTGAAGCAGAATTTGCTATCTCTGATGCTGGTGTGAAAGTGGCTATCGATAGCTGCGAACGTCCTGCAACAATGATTGATGCAGATACAACACGCCGTTTGATTTACTCAATCTATGCTTGTCCTCATGGTGTATTGCGCATGAGCGATGATATGCCAGGTTTGGTGGAAACATCTACTAACCTTGCTGCTGTGAAAATGATTGAAAACAACCAAATCCTTATCACAACAAGCCAACGTAGCTCGACTGAATCAAGCAAAAAAGATGCTGCTTACATGGTAGAGAGCGTATTTGTTTTGGCTGGTGCTAAAGCAACTCACGGTGATGGTTACCCAGGTTGGAAACCAAATCCAAAATCACCAATCGCTAATGTGGTGGCAGAAACATACGAAAAATTGTTCGGTAAAAAAGCGAAAATCACTGCTATTCACGCAGGTTTGGAATGTGGCTTGTTCCTCGAAAAATATCCACACCTCGACATGGTGAGCGTTGGTCCTACAATGCGCGGTGTGCACTCGCCAGACGAACGCCTCCACATTGCAGATACAGAAAAATTCTGGACATTGATTACTCACGTATTGGAAAACATTTAAAAAAATTGAGAGTTGAGAATTGAGAGTTGAGAATTTACCTTTCGGCACGCAATCCTCATCGGTCATATAAAACTGATAATTTTGACAAAATTTAGTGGTATAGGTTATGCTTATACCACTATTTTTTTGTATCTTTGCAGATTTAATAGTAGTGAGTAGTTTGGTAACGAATAGCGAGAGCAATCGGTACAAAAAAATAACTCTCGCCACTAAAAATCTAAATATCTATAGTATGATTCGTAAATTTGATTTTTTGGTCGTTGGTAGTGGTATAGCTGGGATGAGTTTTGCACTCAAAGTTGCCGACAAAGGTAAAGTGGCTATCCTCTGCAAGAGCACCCTCGACGAGGCTAATACGGCTCTCGCCCAAGGCGGAATTTCATCTGTAACTAATCCTGTATTAGACAATTACGAGAAACACATACAAGACACTCTGATTGCAGGCGATGGTATATGCGACCTTTCGGCAGTGGAAAAAGTAGTGAAAAATGCACCAAGTCAAATAGAACAATTGCTTGAATGGGGCGTTGACTTTGACAAGGCTCCTGATGGATCGTTTGACCTTCATCGCGAAGGTGGACACTCGGAACATCGCATCCTTCACCACAAAGATTCGACTGGGGCAGAGATACAGCGTTCGCTCATTGCACGCATCAAACAACACAAAAATATTGAAGTTTTTGAGCATTATTTTGCAATAGATATCCTCACCCAACACCACTTGGGACAGATTGTGACAAGAAAAACTCCAGATATTGAGTGTTACGGCATATATGCATTGAATACTCGTAGCAATAAAATCACTACGTTTTTGAGCAAAATCACTATGCTCTCGACTGGTGGTATTGGCAATGTGTATAATACTACGACTAACCCATTGGTGGCAACAGGCGATGGTATTGCTATGGTGCATAGAGCTCGTGGCGTGATACGCGATATGGAATTTGTACAATTCCACCCTACTGCGTTTTATCACCCTGGAGTTCGCCCTTCGTTCTTGATAACCGAAGCGATGAGAGGTTATGGCGCAGTGTTGCGCACTATCAAAGGCAAAGAATTCATGCATAAATACGACAAACGAGGTTCGCTTGCACCACGTGATATTGTGGCTCGTGCCATAGACAATGAGATGAAGAAATCGGGAGCTGAACACGTATTCCTTGATGTGACACATAAACCAGCAGAGGAGACACGCGAACACTTCCCTATGATTTACGAAAAATGTTTGTCGTACGGCATCGATATAACATCGCAATATATACCTGTGGCACCTGCAGCACATTACCTTTGTGGCGGTATTGTGGTGAACGATAATGCCGAAACAAGCATTCACAGATTGTATGCAACTGGAGAATGTTCGTGCACCGGTTTGCATGGAGCAAATCGTTTGGCATCTAACTCGCTAATAGAAGCAATTGTATATGCCGATGCTGCAGCTCAACATGCAATACCTCTACTCGATGGTTTGACAATAAATGAGGCTATCCCTCAATGGAACGACGAGGGCACACGATTGCCAGAAGAGATGATTTTGATTACACAATCGTTGAAAGAGGTGCAACAAATAATGAGTTCGTACGTGGGTATTGTTCGTTCGAACTTACGTTTGAAACGAGCTATGTCGCGCCTTGAGATATTGTTCCGCGAAACAGAAAGTTTGTTTGAACGCTCGGTAGTGAGCCGCGAGATTTGCGAATTACGCAACTGCATATCTGTGGCATATCTCATAATCAAACAGGCTACAGCAAGAAAAGAGAGTCGTGGATTGCATTATACGATTGATTATCCAGAGAAGAATGAGGAATGAGGAATTGAGAATTGAGAGTTGAGAATTGAGAATTGAGAGTTGAGAGTTGAGAATTGAGAGTTGCAGCAATACACTCTTGATAGGTATCCTTAGGAAATTAATAATAAAATAAACAATAGAATTAAATGAAAAATTTCAAGCTTTACAACAACATTGTAGGTTGGTTGGCTTTTGCAATTGCAACGGTTACCTACCTACTTACAATCGAGCCTACCGCATCGTTTTGGGATTGCGGTGAATTTATCGCATCGGCATTCAAACTTGAAGTTGGTCACCCACCTGGAGCACCATTCTTCATGATGACGGGACGCTTGTTCTCATTATTAGCATCGGACCCTACTCAAGTAGCTGCGATGATAAATGCCATGTCGGCAATGTGTAGTGCGTTCACTATCCTATTCTTATTTTGGACTATCACACATATTGCTCGCAAAATCACTGTGAAAGATGGTCAAGAAATGACTTTGGGCAAAGGTATCGCTATCCTTGGCGCAGGTCTTGTTGGTTCATTGGCTTATACATTCTCAGATACATTCTGGTTTTCGGCAGTAGAAGGTGAAGTATATGCATACTCTTCTTTGTTCACAGCAGTAGTATTCTGGTGTATATTGAAATGGGAAGATGTTGCAGATGAGCCACATGCGGCTCGCTGGTTGATTCTCATTGCATACCTTATGGGATTGAGTATCGGTGTGCACTTGTTGAACTTGTTGGCTATTCCTGCAATTGTACTTGTATATTACTTCAAAAAATATGAGGTAAATATGAAAAATACCCTCATCGCACTTGGTATCGCAGTTGTGATATTGGGTGCTGTGCTATACGGTATGATTCCTGGGTTTGTGAAAGTAGCGTCGTGGTTTGAATTATTCTTTGTAAACACATGTGGATTGAGTTTCAATAGCGGTGTGATAATTTACCTCATCGTGACAGCAATAGTATTGGTTTGGGCTGTGTATGAAACTCAAACTGTTAAGAATGAAATTCGCGCGCGTATTGCTTTCATTGCAGCACTTACTATGCTTGGTGTGCCATTCGTGGGTAGTGGTGTGATTGTTGGCGTATTGGTAATCGCAGCATTGGCAACATTGCTATTTGTGAAAAAAGAATGGAACTATCGTTGGTTGAATACTATCGTACTTTGTGCAATGGTGATGCTTATCGGATATTCGTCTTATTCAATGATTGTTATCCGCTCGTTGGCAAATACTCCGATGGACCAAAACTCGCCAGAAGATGTATTCTCGCTCCAATCTTACCTCAACCGCGAACAATATGGCGACCGTCCTTTGTTCTATGGTGCTATGTATTCTGCTCCAGAGATACTTGACATTCAAGGCAATATGTGTGTACCACGAGCAAAATATGGCAACACAGTTTGGCAACCAAAAGTAAAAACATCAGAGAACGAAAAAGATTCATACGAAAACCTTGGCAAACGCCAAACAGGTTATGAAATGGATTCTCGTTTCAAAATGTTGTTCCCTCGTATGTACTCTAGTCAATCACACCATATTTCAGCATACAAAACTTGGGGCGACATAAAAGGCAAACGCATTACTGTTGACCGTTGTGGTCGTCAAGAGACACTCGTTATGCCAACGATGGGAGAAAACTTGCGTTTCTTCTTCTCATACCAAGTGAATTTCATGTATTGGCGCTACTTTATGTGGAACTTTGCAGGTCGCCAAAATGACCTTCAAAGCCATGGCGAATTGGATAAAGGTAACTGGATTTCGGGTATACCATTCATCGATAATGCTCGTCTCGGCGACCAAGATACATTGCCAGATTCACTCAAAAATAATAAAGGACGTAACCGCTACTTTATGTTGCCATTATTGCTTGGTTTGCTTGGTATCGCATGGCAATTGTGCAACAAAAAAGAGGGCAATTTACAATTCTGGATTGTATTTACCTTGTTCTTTATGACAGGTCTTGCAATTGTTATGTACCTCAATCAAACACCATATCAACCTCGCGAACGTGACTATGCTTACGCAGCTTCGTTCTATGCTTTCTCTATTTGGATTGGTCTTGGCGTGATGTTCCTCTATTCACTCATAAAGAAATATATGCCAAAACCATTAGCTGCAATTATCATAACAGTGTGCTGTCTTGGTGTGCCAGCATTGATGGCTCAACAAAACTGGGACGACCACAACCGCGCAGAACGCCGCGTTGCTCGCGACTTTGGTTTGAACTATCTAAATAGTTGTGCTCCTAATGCTATTATATTCTCTAATGGTGATAATGATACATTCCCACTTTGGTACAACCAAGAGGTTGAAGAAAATCGCACCGACATGCGCGTATGTAACCTTTCATATCTCAATACAGATTGGTATATCGACCAAATGAAACGCGAAGCATACACTTCGGCTCCACTACCAATCTCGTGGGATAAAAAAGATTATGTATCAGGACACCTTGATGTATCACGTGTTTCTGACCATGCACAATTCGCAAATGGTATGGAATTGGGTCAAGCATTAGACCTTATCCGCGACCCACGTACAATTGACGGAAATGGTATCGGTACATTCTATAGTTCAAACATGATATTACCTGTTGATAAAGAACAAGTAATAAAAACAGGAACAGTTAAAGCCGAAGATGAAGACAAAATCGTTGACAAAATGCATATCAAACTTGGCCGCTCAGTGGGTAAAGCACAACTTATGGTATTAGAGATGCTCAACTCAAACAACTGGGAACGTCCAATATATGTAGCAGCAACAGTTGGTAACGAATACTACCCTGCTCTTCAAGAATATATGCAACTTGAAGGTTTGGCTTATCGTATTGTACCGGTTAAAGGTCGTAGAGAACGTGTGAATACCGAAGCCATGTATGACAATATGATGAACAAATTCGTTTGGGGCAACATTGCAAACCCTAATGTATATCTCGACGAACAACATATTCGTATGGCACGCACAATGCGTATGATGTTTGCCCAATTGGTAGAAGCCTTAATTAATGAAGGTCAAGAAGAAAAAGCTCTTGCTGCACTTGACAAATGTCTAGAAATAATCCCTACAACAACAGTTCCTGCTGATTATAGTATTGCAATATTGGCTGAGCACTATTATGCTCTTGGTGAAACTGAAAAAGCAGACAATTTAATCCGCCCTATATTCGACGATTGCATTGCTCGCATTGAATGGGTTAATAAATTGAAACCTACGCATAAAAAAGCAGTATCACAGGAATTATCAATTCGTCAAAATATAGGTCTTATTCAAAACCTTTGGATGACGGCTAGAAACTATAATTCGACATTAACCCCAGAACTTGAAGAAAACTTTCAAAAATACTATCCATTAGTCAGAAACTAAAAATAAGCCTCGAATGAGGCTTATTTTTTACTATATATTTCAGGATGAAATTATATCAACCAAACAAAATATTACGCTTACTTTGCCCAGCAATATATCGAATTTCAAGCGATGAAAAAATAGTCTACCTTACATTTGATGATGGTCCATGCACGAAGACAACCCAAAGAATATTAGAAATATTGCGAGAACAAGAGGTAAAAGCAACTTTCTTTTGCGTTGGAGATAACATAACATCACAACCAGAATTATTCGCTCAGATTAAAGCAGAAGGGCACCAAATAGGCAATCATACGATGCATCATTCAAAAGGATTCTACACAAATACAAATGACTATCTGAATGAAATAGACGAATGTGCTGCCTTAGTAGGGAATAACCTATTCAGACCTCCTCATGGACTTATTACACCTAGGCAAAATGCAATGCTAAAAAATAAAGGTTATAAG
>JAZLEE010000269.1:0-2234 GCA_045615085.1 Candidatus Aphodosoma sp.
ATATCCTTAATAGGGTAGACACCCTCAGCTGGCAAAATATTATCAGCCGATTCCGAGAACAATTCAACTACCAAAACATCACCTGTGCCAAATGGTTCAGCTGTAATAACTTCGCAATCTTCAGTTGCAAACATCAACAAAAAGTTATGCGAAGCATTAGAATATCCCATATCAGCACCAGTAGCATATTGCGATGTCAACGCTTGCAAACGCACTGTACCAGGAGGCAATACAACATCGTCATCTCCTTCAACTGGTTTTGGTTCGCATGAAGTCAAACCAATAACAAGAGTACAAAAAATAGCAAAAAGATAAAACAATCTCTTTTTCATAGATAATTAGATTTTCTTAGGTTAAAATTATTATTTACGTACACGGTTTTTCAATTCTCCGAAATAAGCCATACCTTCTACCGATGCTCTTTCAAGTTTGATAGATTTAATTCTACCATTGTCAGTCATAGCAGGCGCATATTGAGGAGTTGATTTGTCAGCAATAGTCACAGTGCCTTTGTATTCACCTTGGATTTTTGAACCATAGTGCGATACAACATCAAATTTAATACCATCCTCAGCTACAATCACAGTACCTGATGCTACATAATAAGCAATAGAATAAGCACCACTTGCATCCATACCTGTTGCAACGAACGAAGCATAGTCATAATCGTTGTCACCGCCTGGACTTGGCACTGCTGTCCAATCAGTATAACCATCTTTCACTGTGTAAGTGCCATAAGCTTCAACACCCGAACCAAGAGGAGCGCAAAGACCAAAAATAGCATACCACTCAGTACCTGTCAAAGTCATATCTACATATTCAGTGCCATCACCATAATAATCGCCCCAGTTGTTCATGTCGCAATAATCAAATGTTGCGTTATATTCACCAGTTTCAGTTGGTTCATAATCCCAATTCAATTCACCTGTGCCATTATCTGGATCTTCTTCTTCATCGTTGTTCTCAAATTTCAACTTACCTTTATAATAATATGTTGCTTTCGAACCATCATCAAATGTAACATCAGCATAAACTTCAGCTTCAGCAGGAGTACCACTCACTTCTACATAACCCGAAATCATATACTTTGTAGCAATCATCTCATCATCTTCAAATACATAAGCAAAGCATCCTTGAGGAATTACATAGAAACCTTCGCCATAACCCATTTCTGCACCGAAGTCCCATTCCCAGCCTGCCCAAGCATAACCATCTTGAGGGTCTTCAGCCAATGGAAATTTACCAGCAGGGAAATTATTCTCTACTGTTTTAGGGAAAACTTCAAGATATACAAAATCACCTGTACCATATGCCGCAGTACCATCTGCTGTCATTTCAAGATCTTCTGTTGTGAACGACATCCAAAAGTCATTACTTACACCAGAAACATATTGATGACTATAAAAAGCATCATGAAGAGTAGTCATTTGAGTTGCATTTTCTTTATCCTTGCTCGAAACTCCACCTGGCTCACAAGCAACAAACAACATAGCACATGCAACGAGTGCCACAAAAAGAGAATAGATTTTTTTCATTTCAATAGATATTTAAAGATTAATATTTTGCTTTTGAATGACAAAGATAGATATTTTTTTTAAAATAGACAATATTTTGCACCAAATTTTCTTATAAAAGCGAAAAAGAGACTGATTAGATGGAATAATCAGCCTCTTTTTTGAGATATACCTTAACGATAAATATATTATTTAGCAACGCGTTCGAGCCATTTAACCATACCAAGCATGATACCCATAGAGATGAGACATACAGCAAGGAATACTGTCCAACATTGCCAGATTGGCCATGCGTTGTACATCAATGGACCAACCCACAACATAAGGTTACCGAGAGCAGTTGCACCCAACCACAAACCTTGGCAAAGACCTACCATGTGACGTGGAGCTACTTTTGATACGAATGACAAACCGAGTGGAGAGATGAACAACTCAGCAACTGTCAAGAAGAAATAGAGAACGATCAATACCCATGCACCAGAGATAACTTTGTCAGCAGGAGCCAATGCTTTGAATTCATTTGCTGATGGATAACCCATTACATATGAATAAACAGCAAGGAACAAGAATGCCAAACCAGCGATACCCATACCGATAGCAATTTTGCGTGGAGTAGAGATAGCTTTACCACGTTTAGCCAACGAACCAAAGATGAACATGATGATTGGAGTAAGCACAATCACAAAGAATGGGTTAAGAGCTTGCCAGATTTCTGGAGCA
>JAZLEE010000270.1:0-6242 GCA_045615085.1 Candidatus Aphodosoma sp.
AATTAACAATTAATAATTATTGTTGACCGTTGACTATCGACCGTTGACTGTTGACTATATTCTTTTTCAATTATGCGTCTAATTATCGAACCAGATTATGCCAGAATGTCTAAATGGGCAGCTAATTATGTGGCACAAAAACTTATAGCAGCTAAACCTACAGCTGAAAAACCATTCGTTTTAGGTTTACCAACAGGCTCTTCGCCTCTTGGAATGTATCGCGAACTTATCGAACTCAACAAGCGCGGTGTTATTTCGTTTGAGAATGTCATCACATTCAACATGGACGAATATATAGGCTTGCCAAAATCTCATCCAGAGAGCTACCACTCATTTATGTGGAACAACTTCTTCTCGCATATCGATATTAAGAAAGAGAATGTCAACATTCTCAACGGTAATGCAGAAGATATTGACGCAGAGTGTCAACGCTACGAAGATAAAATCAAAGCAGTAGGTGGCATCGACCTTTTCCTTGGTGGTATTGGTCCTGATGGTCACATCGCATTCAACGAGCCAGGTTCGTCATTGTCTTCTCGCACACGCAAGAAAAATCTTACAACAGATACAATTATTGCAAACTCTCGTTTCTTTGACAACGATATCAACAAAGTGCCAAAAACAGCATTGACTGTAGGTGTAGGCACAGTGCTCGATGCACGCGAAGTGTTGATTCTTGTTAATGGTCACGGCAAAGCACGCGCCTTGCGTCATGCAGTAGAAGAGGGTATTTGTCAAATGTGGACAATTTCTGCTCTTCAAATGCATCCAAAAGGCATTATCGTTTGCGACTATGATGCTTGTGATGAATTGCGCGTTGGCACATACAAATATTTCCTTGATATCGAAAAAGATAACCTTGCGCCAGAATCACTTTTGAAATAAAATAGAAATACTTTTTATAAAAGGATAAGAAGACAAGAGTACAATAATTTATTATGTTCTCCTGTCTTCTTGTCAAAATAAAAATAATGAGTCAAAAAGCAAGATACGAAGTCGAACCAGGCATCAATAATTGTCTGATTATCCGTGATGGACATAGTTCCGACCTCACATCGCTCACCAAACACGCATTAGGCTTTCTCGAACAACAGTCTGCCAATCAGAATTTCCATCGTACACTTATTGTGTCCGATATCGATGGCGACGATTTGGCTACAGAGATGTATTATCTCAATATATGTCAAGTTATTCGTAGTCAATCTGTTGATGCGATAGTGTTTATTGGCCCCGACTTAGCTGCTCACTCGTCGTTATTCAAAATAGAGAATAAACTATTTTTTGAAGATACGTCTGAGTTTTTGAGTAGCGATTTTGTGCGCAATCTCCACAACGAGGCATTACTCTTGAAAATTGCACCACAATTCAATCCTGAGCGTATACAAAATCATTTGCAACAGTTGGCTCACGACACAGTGTTCGAAATCAACTTCGATGCATTGTTTCATAATCTTGACCATTTCCGTGCTAAAATTAAACCAACAACCAAGTTGATGTGTATGGTTAAAGCTTCGGCATATGGTAGTGGTTCTATCGAGGTGGCACAAGCCCTTCAACATTATGGTTGTGATTATCTTGCAGTTGCGTTTGTCAATGAGGGTGTTGAAATTCGTCAGGCAGGCATCAAACTTCCAATTCTTGTGCTCGACCCAATGGTTTCGGCATTGCATCATCTATTTAATAATCAGTTGGAACCAGAGGTTGCTTCGTTTGAATTTTTGCAGGTTCTTATTGACGAGGTGCGCCGTCATGGATACAAGCACTATCCAATACATATAAAATTGGACACAGGCATGCATCGTGCAGGGTTCGAAACATCTGACTTGGAACGTCTTTGTAATATACTCAATTCTCAGAATTACGTCGAAGTGCGTTCTATTTTTTCTCACCTTGCTGCTGCCGATGAGATGTCGCCTGAGATGGACCAATTCACATTGCAACAAATCTCTTTGTTCGACCATAATTCTACATTTATCAAGCGTTCTTTGCCTTATGGCGAAGCCATTTTGCGTCATACACTTAACACAGCTGGTATTGAGCGATTCTCGCAATATCAGTTTGATATGGTGCGACTTGGTATAGGGCTTTGGGGTGTGAATTGTTGCAATGAGGACCAATTACGCAATGTTTGCTCGTTCTCTACGCACATTATGCAACTCAAAGAGGTAAAGGCAGGCGAAACAATAGGGTATAGTCGTCGTGGCGTTGCCGAAAAAGACTCACTTATTGCGCTTCTTCCTCTTGGTTATGCCGATGGAGTTGACCGCCGATTGGGCAATGGTCGTGGTTCATTCTTTATTGATGGCCACAAAGTGCCAACTATTGGCAATATTTGTATGGACCTTACGATGATTGATGTGACAGGTCTTGATGTTAGAGTAGGGGATGAGGTGGTGCTTTTCAACGATAAACAAGGTTTGTCGGAAATAGCAAATATTCTTGGTACTATACCATACGAAGTGTTGACAAGCTTCTCTTCTCGTGTGCGACGAGTGTATTATAGGGAGTAATTAAGAATTAATAATTAAGAATGAAAAATTAATAATTAGTAGTTATAATTTTTGAATTTAATTAAAGAGTGATTCAATAATATTTTAATTATTCATTATTAATTTTTAATTGATAAAGTGGATACTTATTTAACCATATCATCCGTATCAGAGGCTTTGTATAAAGACAAGGGCAGTAAGTTTTATGCCTTTGCTTATCCTGTGCAAACGCTCGAGCAAATAAAAGAAATCTTAGCCGAAAAGCGTAAGGAATATTATGATGCTCGACATGTTTGCTATGCCTATATGTTGGGGTATGAACGTAATCAATTTCGTGCGAATGACGATGGAGAACCTTCTGGTACTGCTGGTCGCCCAATATTAGGACAAATAAATAGTAGCAATCTCACTGATATACTTATTATTGTAGTGCGCTATTTTGGGGGCACACTGCTTGGTACGAGCGGACTAATCCAAGCCTACAAAACCTCGGCTGCTGAGGCTATAGCAGCTGCCACAATCGAGGAGCGCATTGTTGAGAAAACCTTTGTGTCTAAGTTCGGTTATCAAGACCTCAATGCCGTGATGCGCATAATGAAGGACTTCGACCTCGCAATTGTAAACCAAATACAAGAGATGGATTGTACGCTTTATTTCCGTATTCGATTGGGCGATATTGAGCGAGTTCGCGATAGATTCGACAAACTTGATTTTGTATCTTTCGAAGAAGAGATAATTGAAGTAGAAGAAAGTTAAAAAGAAGATAACATATATACTATGAAAAACAAAATTATTGAGCTATTGCAAGCCACAGAGCGTGACCGCATAGATAAAGTGATTGATTATTTGGTAAACAAATCGGATTATTTCACTGCGCCTGCTTCTACTGCATTTCATGGAAATTATGCAGGAGGTTTGGCTGAGCACTCGTTCAATGTATATAATGTAGCGATGAAATTGAAGGCTGCGATGGTGGAGATGAAGCCAGAATTAGCATCTCGTTTGAGTGATGAGAGTATTGCAATTGTGACCTTATTACACGATTTGTGTAAAACAAATATCTATAAAATAGAAAAGAAAAACCGTAAAGTCAACGGCACGTGGGTTGAGATGGATGCTTATGGAGTAGACTACTCGAAATTCCCTCTTGGACATGGCGAGAAGTCGGTAATTATGCTATTGACATTAGGTTTTCCGCTCTCGAAAGATGAAATGTTGGCCATCCGTTGGCATATGACAGCATGGGAACTCCCATTTCAAAGTGCAGAGGCAAAAGCTAATTTGAACGAGGCAAGAAATCAGTGTCCGCTATTGGCACTATTGCAATCGGCCGATGGATTGGCTTCGGCTTTGTTAGAAAAAACAGTGTAAATAAAGCGTTGATTATGGATGGTAAATTTGAATTGGATAAGGTAGTTGCAACTAGCGATTTGGGTCGCACGGGTTGTTTGAAACTACGTTCGCTTGTAGATTATTTGCAAGATTGTAGTATATTTCAGTTGGATACTGAACCCGAATTGGATGCATATTTCAAGCAAGTGAATGGAGGTATGTTTCTTTCGCAACGCGATATACACATCATACGTATGCCAAAATATGGCGAGCGAGTGAAGGTGAAGACATGGGTGTATGAAGCAAATCCTTCGTTTGGATATCGTAATAATAATGTCTATGACGAGGATGGCAATGTGTGTGTGGAGTCGAGTGCGTTGGGTGTGTTTGTGAAATACGATACAGGAGAGTTGTTGCGCATGCCACGTGAGGTATTGGATACAATGAAAGTTCACGAGCGACATGAGATGGAATATCGTCCTCGCAAAATACGTTTGCCAAAAGATGCTGAGCCCGAATTGGTGGATGAATATCGAGTTCGTGAGTATCATATCGATGGCAATAAACATATGAACAACGCGTGGTATGTAGCAATTGGCGAGGAGTATTTGCCACGTGATTGGGCTTTTTCGCGTGTGAGAATTGAATATTTGCTGCAAGCAAGAGTTGATGAGGTGATGAGTGTGGAGAGATATAAGATTGATGACTCTTATATAGTGGTAATGAGACGAGAAGATGGAAAGGCATATTCTATTGTGGAGTTTTGTTAATTCTTTGTGGAAAAGAGATGTGGTAGAGTTGGGGGGTATGTGTGAAAAATATAGTATCTTTGCAGAGTGATAATAATTACTCTTTACTATTTACTAATTACTAATTAATCATAAAGTTGTGGCAGAAAGAAAGAAAACAAAGACCAAAACTGATGTGCGTCAGATAGATTTTGGACGAGTGCCGCCTCAAGCGGTAGATATGGAAGCGAGTGTGTTGGGAGCATTGATGTTGGAGAAAGATGCATTCAGCATAGTGTCGGAGATATTGAAACCAGAGTGTTTCTATAAAGAAACACACGAAAAGATATATCGCGCAATTACTAATTTGTCGGCTAACGATGAGCCTGTAGATATGCTCACTGTAATAGAGCAAATGCAGAAAGAAGGTACGCTCGAAGAGGTGGGTGGTCCTGCATTTATTAGTAGTTTGACTACCAATTTGGCTTCGTCGGCGCACTTGCATTATCATGCTAAAATCATAGCACAGAAATATTTGTCGCGTGAGTTGATACGTGTGGCAACAGATATTCAGACTAAAGCCTTTGATGATAAAGTCGATGTAGATGATTTGCTTCAAGAGGCAGAAGGCTCAATATTTGAGGTGTCGCAAAACAATATGAAACGCGATGTAGTGGCAGTGGGCAGTGTGTTGCGTGAGGCAGTGGAGAGAATGCAAAATGCAGCAAAGCAAGTTGGGGGTATGAGTGGTTTGCCTTCTGGATTTAAGAAGTTGGATGATTATACATCAGGTTGGCAAAAGAGTACACTTGTGGTCATAGCTGCACGTCCTGCAATGGGTAAGACAGCATTCGTGTTGTCGATGGCAAAGAATATTGCAGTCGATCAAGGCAAAGCATGTGCGATGTTCTCCCTCGAGATGAGTAATGTAGAGTTGGTCAATCGTTTGATATCCAATGTGGCGCAAGTTGACTCTAAGAAGATAAAGAATGGTCAGTTGGAGCAACACGAATGGCAAAGTTTGGACCGAGCTATTGCAAAACTACATAATGCACCTTTGTTTGTCGACGACACTCCATCATTGTCAATTCTCGAACTGAGAACCAAGGCTCGCCGTTTGAAAAAAGACCATGACATTCAATTGATTATTATCGACTACTTGCAGTTGATGAATGCTCAGGGTATGAGTTTCTTCTCGCGTGAGCAAGAGGTGAGTTTGATTTCGCGTTCGCTCAAAGGGTTGGCTAAGGAGTTGGATATTCCAATCATTGCACTTTCGCAGTTGAATCGTGGTGTAGAGAATCGTGGTAATGCCAATGCTGTAGAGGGTAAAAAACCACAACTCAGCGACTTGCGTGAGTCTGGTGCTATTGAGCAAGATGCCGATATGGTGTGCTTCATTCACCGTCCTGAATATTATAAAATATACGAAGACCCTTCTACTGGAAAAGATTTGCGTGGATTAGCACAGATTATTATTGCTAAGCACCGTAGTGGTGGTACTGGTGATGTAGACTTGAAATTCCGTGGACAATATACACAATTCTTGAACGAAGGTGAGGGCGACGATAATGGAGGATATGTATCTTCTAGGGCTAATAACATTGTGGTAGATAGTGCACCAATGACAGGCGGTTTTAACAACAATCTCGGTGCTTCAATACCACCACCTCCAGTAATGGACGATCCATTA
>JAZLEE010000271.1:0-1655 GCA_045615085.1 Candidatus Aphodosoma sp.
TGGCAGTGGCTAATCAATCGCACACCCTTGTTCAAGCGTTTGAACAACATGGCGTAAAAGTAGAATGGGTGCCCCTTGATAACCTAATTAAAGGTTACGGAGCAGCCCATTGTATGACGCAGGTGATTCGTCGTAAGCGGACCTCTTAGTCTGCCCAAAGAGAGGTCTCGCAGAAAACAATGCCACCCATAGGAACTTTTTCATGATATATTATGTGTTTTTGTTAATATTTGGGGGCAAAGGTAGTAAAAAAAATCGCATATGCGCAAGGGCTATGCGATTTTTTCGTTTGGTTGTGTCCTCTTTGAGGAGGTTGTGTCTTGCATACAAGAGGTTGTGTCGCTTCGCGAAGTATTTCGCCTTTGGCGGGTAACCGCTACAAAGTAGCCACTACTCACGCACAGCGTGCATTACTTCTTAGAGAGCGACAGAACTACGGTAAAGGTCTCAAAGGTGGCGAGGAACTCTGCAAGAAAATGGCGATTTTTTCGGATGATTTTAATATTTAATGGGCGGTCGTGCCTGCCCTGTACGGCACTACCCTATAGCCGTGCGGTTTAGACATAAAATTGACAATCGCAAGTAACAAAAAACGAATTAAAAAATAATTAACAATTATTTATTTGCACATGTCACAAATATTTAGTACCTTTGTGCGCTAATTTCGGGTTATGGCTAAAACACTCTACATAATAGCAGGTTGCAATGGTGCAGGTAAGACAACTGCTTCATACACCATTCTGCCAGAAATATGGCACTGCCAAGAGTTTGTGAACGCCGATGAGATTGCACGCGGTCTTTCACCTCTTAACCCGAATAGCATGGCGGTGCAAGCAGGACGAATCATGCTACAGCGTATTGAGGAACTGTTGAAGCAAGGAGTATCATTCTCCATTGAAACAACACTGGCTACTCGCTCGTATGTTCAATTGGTCAAACGCGCTCAAGCAGAAGGATACACCGTAAATCTGCTGTTCTTTTGGCTAAAAAATCCAGATATGGCGGTACAACGTGTGGCGAAACGAGTTAGTAACGGAGGGCATGACATTCCAGTAGATGTGATACACAGACGCTATAAATTAGGATTGCAAAATTTCTTTTTGCTGTACAAAGATATAGTGGATGTTTGGACTTTAGTAGATAATGCAAGTAATCCACGTCGTGTAATAGCAACGGATGAAGAAATAAAGGATGTAGAACTTTATAACAAAATTGAAGCTTATGTCAACAACTGAAAAACAACAATACCAAGCAGACCTTTTGCGCGGTCTTGAATTGGCAGAGTATCGTATGCTTCGAGATAAAGCGATGCATAACGAGACAATTATTCAGGGGGATGAAGAAAACGGTTGGCGAGAGGTGTCCGCCCGCGAAGTGTTCGTAAAGTTGTACAACGAGCCAGTACCGACTTTCTAAACTGACAAAACAAAATAAACAACTTTATACATTAACCCGACTGAGGATAGAGGAACAGGAATAAGTAC
This sequence comes from Candidatus Aphodosoma sp., assembly GCA_045615085.1. Taxonomy (GTDB): domain Bacteria; phylum Bacteroidota; class Bacteroidia; order Bacteroidales; family Paludibacteraceae; genus Aphodosoma. The sequence goes on from JAZLEE010000271.1 coordinate 1,485, forward strand.
TCAACCCCATCCAAAGTCACAAAACAATCTAAAAACAATGAAACCAACTCACATTGAGCATCTTGGAATCGCTGTAACAAGTTTGGAAGAGGCTATGCCATTCTTCGAGTTCTTAACTGGTGGTAAATGCTACTCTATCGAAGAGGTAGCTGACCAAAAAGTAAAAACCGC
>JAZLEE010000272.1:0-1877 GCA_045615085.1 Candidatus Aphodosoma sp.
AAAAGATGTTACAGAAATAGAATCGAATGACGAAATAAGCAAATATAAAAATCAAGTTCTTACCATACAACGTTTGTGGACATCAAGCACTAAACTCAATATCGTAGCCGAAATAATGGGTTCAGGAAGCAAATTGCACAACTACACCCTACTCCACAACATAAAGCAAAATAGTGATACCATATCTTTCACCCTTCGCTACGACAACAACAACGATAGTCCTGTCTATGCATTGGCATATGCAATGTCGTTCGACCTAGCGAAATATTACCCAACCGACCAAGATAGTGTAGTCATTTGTTTCAACTACAAATCCAACTTTCCACAATACGATACATTATACATAAGAACAGCAACAAAATGAAAAAAATATTATTCATCGGCACCATATTATTTTTCTACACACACATCTGTGCTCAGTTTACAGTGACCAATTCACAAGGTTATGTCAAACTAACCGAGGCGAAATACAACCTCGATGCCCTTATTCTGCTAAATGGCATTGACCTTAATACTTCTATAGAATACACTGGCTCTGAAACTATAGAATGGAGATACACAATCAATGGTTCTGACTATAACTCAAACATGACCGACATCTCACCTGATGCCAACACGCTATATACTGTATATATCAACGATACTGCCAAATATCATATATATACAATCGACTATACCGATTTTTTGCCTCAACTCAATGCATTAGAGATTATCGAAAATGATGCTGACAAATGCCAACAGATCACTTTAAGTCCTGATGTTGTCATTCCCGAAATCACATACGTCGACCGCAATGGCAACACTCAAACTCTCATTCGCGAATTCTCACTATCATACGAAAATGCAGCATGGCAAGATTCTGCGTGGGTTGATATCGAACAAGACACTACTATTCTTTGCCCTATTACCCCATTCGCAATATCTGCACCATACAAATCTACAACATTCCGCTTCTATGGCGACCAATGGGCAGAACAATTAGGAATGGTTATCGACACAATAATGACCGATTACACAGCCATAGCTGTCAAATGTTATCCTCGCGGTAAAGTAGTAGAACGTGAATATCTCAACGAAAAAGACCGCTCAAATGACCCAAACATAGAAGGTTCGGCTCCACTTGTTGTTGAATTCGAATCGCGCGCCAATCCACTTGATATCGTCTACTACGAATGGTTCGTAAGCAACGTAGAGACCCCTAATGCCTATCAACGCTATAACGACACCGACCTACGCTATACATTCGACAAAACAGGCGAATACAAAGTTAAACTAATCACTACAAGCAACTCATGCGAGTATATCGATTCATTAAACGTTCGCGTATTGGAATCATACATCGAAGCGCCTAATGCCTTCACACCAAATGGCGATGGTATCAACGACGAATGGCGCGTAGCATACAAGTCGATAGAGAGCTATCAATGTATCATCCAAAATCGTTGGGGGCGCACAGTATTCAAATCTACCGACCCAGGTAAAGGTTGGGATGGCACAATTGGTGGTCGCCCTGCTGCCGAGGGTACATACTACTACGTAATTGTAGCATATGGTACCGACAAATTTCCTGACACACACAAAAAGGCTGGTAAACAAATGAAATATAAATTATCTGGAGACATTAATCTATTTAGATAATGAGTAGTGATGAATAAAAAAACACTTCACCGAACAAATTTGTTCGGTGAAGTTTTTTTATTATAACCTTGCTTTGCACGGACACGGCATGCCGTGTTCCTACTCTGCAAATTATTTATTATTAGAATTTATCTACCATGCGTTGATAGCTCTTATAACGCCATTTAGCATTGTCTTCAGCAGCTTGGAAGAGTTCTTCTGCTTCGGCAGGATATTGTTTCATCACTGAAGCATAGCGA
>JAZLEE010000273.1:0-8680 GCA_045615085.1 Candidatus Aphodosoma sp.
CGTAGTAGTTGATAACATAGTCGCCAGAAGTGGCGTCAGGAGCATAGGTGAGAACGTTGCCGTTGGCGTCAGAAGCAGAGACGTCGGTTAAATCGCAATCGAAAGGAAGAGAGAAAAAGAACCAACGAGAAGAGTTGAAGCGTTTTTCTATCGTGATTTGTTGGGTTGATAGGGAGCCATTAGTTGTGTTTATGGAACCATAATCATCGAGATTTGTTTTTATGGTTAGGTTGTTTATAGTACAATTGCTGGTTGTGAGAAGGCATAGATTAGGTTCGACAATTATATCGGCAATCAAGTTTTCGGTTAGTGTGAAATTTTCGGTATCGATGTATTTTTGAGGGATGGTAGAGTAGATGGTTTGTCGGGTGGCAAAGACGGGGTAGAGATTGGCATCTTCGATTAAAGGAGTGTTTGTTGTGTTGTTGTATAGAGTAGGCGGGGTATTGGTTGGATTGATTGTAGAGGTAGCCCAGCCTACGAATTCTATGTTTTCGTCGAAATGAGGGGGATTGTATTCTTCTGGAATATTGAGGGTTCGACTTGAAAATTCGCGAGTAGAACCATTGTTGTAGTTTAGGGTTATTTTATATTTTGTGCAGATGGTCCATAGGGTGGCTTTGTGGTTTTTGAAGAGGGAGAGTGATTGTTGCTTGTTTTCTTTGTAACATGCAAAACGAGGAGATGTTGGGTTGTATTGAAGATAGCGAGATGTAAATTTTTGGTTTTGGATAGTGGCTATGTCATTGGAGATTGATATGTTCCAATAGCACATTTTAGGACTGCTGGTTGGAATTTTTTCATATGTATGTATTTCGTTTTTTTCTTTAGGATCAGAGTTTAATGATAAGTAGTGTGTTTCTGCAACACTATAGAAAGAGTACTCGTAGCCATAATTGTCTAGAGCGACGCCGATAGTGAATATTGTAGCTTCGCCTATGTCTGTGATTTGGGTAGAGTTGGAAGAAAGAATTATTGTCTTGGGTTCTCTGTAATTGTTTTTGTGTTGAGGACCTGCGGCAACGCTATTTTTTGTGTTGGCAATAATGACTTGGCAACCATCGGTGAGTTCTGAGGTTTGGGTGACAATATGCCAAGAATCTTCTTTTGTGCCATTACCAAAAATGGCATAGAGATCGGTGTTTGATGTGATAGGAGTTGAAGAATCGAAATATGTAGGCTCGATGTTTGATGAGATGTTGGTATAACCAGTAGTGTTGGTTGTCCAACCGATGAAGAATGGAAAATCGTCGTCGCACGAAACGATATTATTTGTGTTGGGAAATGATGTTATAAGATTGTTTTCTTCGACGATAGTGGAGTGTATGATGGTTCCATTGTGCCAGAAGTTGACAGTGAAACTTTCGGCTTTGCAGTAAAGGAGGTTGAAAGAAAAAAAGATAGTTGTTATTAGTGTATGGAGGAGTTTTGTTTTCATAAATATTTGTTGTTTTTTTTGCAAAGATAATATAAATAATTTGAAATAAGCCCTATTGGGGTTAAAAAAAAAGAATTAGAGGGTTGAGTTTTTTGTTTGCGTGTAGGGTTATAGTATATTTATAGTATGTTTATAGTATATTTATCCTATATTTATAGTATATTTATCCTATATTAAGGGTATGGAGAAGATTAGGACTTGTGAGTGTGATAATTTTTTTGTAACTTTGCATTCGGAAATTTATAATTGTCAACACGAATGTCGGAAAAAAATTTGGAAGAAATAGTGCCATTGTTGCAAGATGAGAAGAGCCGTTCGAGGGCATTCTCGCAGTTGGTGCGACTTACGCAGAGTCGCTTGTATTGGCATATTCGTAAGATGGTGTTGGTGCATGAAGATGCGGATGATGTGTTGCAAAATACTTATATGAAGGCTTGGCGTTCGATGGATTCGTTTCGTGGAGAGAGTGGTTTGTATACTTGGTTGTATAGAATTGCGACGAATGAGACATTGACGTTTTTGGCTCAGCAAAGGTTGAAAAATGTGGCTACATCGATTGATTATGAAGAGTTGATGATTTCGCGAATGGAGGCAGATGCATATTATGAGGGAGATGAGATGATGAAGAAATTTCAGAGGGCGGTGTTGTCGCTGCCAGAAAAGCAACGTTTGGTGTTCAATATGCGTTATTATGATGATATGAAGTATGAGGAGATTGCGAAGGTGACGGGTACGAGTGAAGGGGCATTGAAGGCGTCGTATCATATTGCGGTGAAAAAAATTGAGCAATTTATTAAGGAGGAGGATTAAACTTTTTTGATAGATGCTAGTCAATAAGAGTAAAAAGAGAAAAATAGATTATGAATATGGATATGAATGATAAGCGTTTGCCGTTTGATGTGCCTGAAAATTATTTTGAGGACTTTGCGGCTAGAATGGAGGCCCGTTTGGCTGAGGAGATGAAACAGGATGTAGAGGAGACTTCGGTTAAAGGTCGTCGTATTGATTTTAAGCGTGTGGCTACGTTGGTGGCATCGTCGGCTGCGGTGTTTGCGGGTTTGTTGTTTGGTGGTGTTGCGTTGATGAATATGCAAGAGCAGTTGGATGTTCAAGCTGCTGAGATTATAGCTCAGGAGACGTATGAGGATGAGGTGCTCGAGATGTTGGATATTTATCATTTGGAGTTGGCTTTGGCGGATGCTGAATTTGTTGATGAAGATTAGAATGTTATTATAAAAAAAATATGGTTATGAAAAAGATAGTTTTATTTTTGGTGTTGGCTATGTCGTTGCCTATGATGGGGCAAGAAGAATGCAATAAACCTAAACCGGAACATCATAAGAACAGAACGGAGTGGTTTGCACAAATGCGAGCAAAGAAGTTGGTGTTTTTGGTAGATGCGATGGATCTAACGGAGACGGAGAAGGCTGCGTTTGCTGTATTGTTTGAAAAAAATGAAACGGAAACTGGTGAGTGTTATCGTGAGATGCGTTTGGCGAAGAAGGCGATGAGTGAGAATCCGACAGAGGAAGAGTATAGAAATGCGGTGGAAGTTGCGCGAATTCAGATGTTGAAGATAGCTCAATTGCGTGCAGAATACCTTGAAAAGCTGGAAAAAATAATGTCGGCAGAGAAAATTTATAAACTTTATGAGGCGGAAGAGGCTTATAAGAAGCTGTTAATTAGTGATATGGGTAGATGTAAACGAGTAGAGAAAAAATAATTGCCAAAATATTTGGTAGTTTCAATAAAAAGTTGTAACTTTGCACTCGCAAAAAGCAAGGTTCCTTGGCCGAGTGGTTAGGCACCGGTCTGCAAAACCGTCTACAGCAGTTCGAATCTGCTAGGAACCTCGAATATGGCGACTAACTCAGAGTTGAGTTGGTCGCTTTTCTTTTGTTGATTTGTGTTGGGGGAATTTGATGTTGGATATTGATAAAAAAAAATAAATCCTCAGGAGTGTGAGGATTTATTTTTTGTCGGTTGGATATCTAAAGGATGTGTAGATGTCGATGAAGGCGGATATGAACAGTAGCAGGATGCAGTAGTTTTCGCCTTTGAACATGAGGTATGCTGCGCCGATGATTAGAATTGCGCTAAGGGCGAGCATATTGTTGGGTCGACGTATGCGGAAATCGTCGGACTGAGGGAGAGTGAGTATGCGACCTAATATAGATAGAGTTGCACCGGCAGAAAAGAAGTATGGAATATATGTAGACAAAGAGTTAATTGGATTGAAGATAAATCCAATTACGGCGAAGATTATGATGACATAACCAGTCGCATAGAGGGGGAATCCGTATTTTTTCATTTATGGGATTAGCGCTCTAAAAGATTTTTGATGGCTTGAATGTCGCGTTTGATATCTAGGATTTCGGCTGCAATGTTGCGAATGTCGGGTTCGCCTGTTTCGCGTACGAGTTCGGCAACATTGACATTAAGGTATTTTGCGATTTGAATCAAGCGAGTGAAAGGTACGTTGGTTTCGCCTCGTTCGATCTTGGTGTATGTGTTGAGAGAGCAACCGAGGTCGGCTGCAACATTTTCTTGTGTGAGGCCTTGTGATTGGCGAGTGAGTCGGATATTGCGTCCTAAAGTTTTGAGATCCATACTTGTAAGAAAAATATGGGCTGTGTTGGTATTAGCAACACAGCCCTATATTATTATAGAAGGTATTTAGCAGAAATAGATTCGTGGTTGTAAACTTGCATAATAGTTTCAGCAAACATATCAGCAACAGAGATTACGCGCACTTTAGGGCATTTAGTTGTATCGAAAGGAATAGAGTCAGTAAAGATGAGTTCTGACATTTTAGAATTCATTACGTTTTCGATAGCTTTGCCCGACATAACAGGGTGAGTAACCATAGCACGAACAGAACGAGCGCCATTGTCCATCATGAGGTCGGCTGCTTTGCAGAGAGTACCTGCAGTGTCGGCCATGTCGTCTACGATAAGGATGTTTTTGTCTTTAACATCACCGATGATGCTCATATTGCTTACCACGTTAGCTTTTTCGCGAGTTTTGTGGCAAAGAACGAGAGGTACATCGAGGTGTTTAGCGTAAGTGTGAGCACGTTTAGAACCACCGATATCTGGCGAAGCAATTACGAGGTTTTCGATATTGAGGCTCTTAATGAAAGGCACGTAGATAGTTGATGCATAGAGGTGGTCAACAGGGATGTCGAAGAAACCTTGGATTTGGTCGGCATGGAGGTCCATTGTAACAATGCGGTCAACACCAGCAACGTGGAGCATATCTGCAACAAGTTTAGCACCGATAGCAACGCGAGGTTTGTCTTTACGGTCTTGGCGAGCCCATCCGAAATAAGGCATAACAGCGATGATTTTACCTGCAGAAGCGCGTTTAGCAGCGTCGATCATGAGGAGGAGTTCCATCAAATTGTCAGCCGATGGGAAAGTAGATTGAACAATGAATACGTAACGACCACGGATTGTTTCGTCGTAAGATATTCCAAATTCGCCGTCAGAGAAACGTGTGTAAGAGCTTTTGCCTAATTCGCAACCAAGAGAAGCGCAAATTTTTTCCGCAATATAGCGGCTGGCAGAGCAAGAGAATACTTGAAATGGAAGTGGATTCATATAGTGATTAGTTATTAGTGATTAGTGAATAACGTAAACGTCGTGCAAAGTTACATTTTTCTCGTGGGTTATGCAAGTTTTTTTGCGAAAAAATGTAAAAAAATGGATTTTTTTTGTTTTATGTTGTACAACATATTTTTAACATTTGGCAAAAACGTAAGTTATAATGTGCATAATACACAACTTTGGATGCGAAAAAAGGTTGTTTGGAAACTATTGTGGGGGTTTGAGTTTTCTGTATTTTGTTGATAATTATTGAGTTGATAAAATAATTTGAATTTTAAAATAAAATAACATATTTTTTGATGCGTGGTTGAAAATATTATTGTAATTTTGTATGTTCAAAAAAATATGTGTACAGATTTAAGAACAAAAATATTAAAAACTGCCGGTGAATTGTTTTTTAAGTTCGGCATTCGTAGCGTAAGTATCGATGATATTTGCTCTGAATTGCACATTTCGAAAAAAACATTTTACACTGTATTCAAGCAAAAAGAAGAGTTGATTGTTGAATTGCTTGATGCGATGCGACATAAGAAAGAGAAGGACTATCAAGTGGTGATGGAGCAGGATGGAAATGTGTTGGATATGTTGATGGCTAATTTTAAGCGTTTGCGTAGTCATTCGATGGATAAACATCTTGCTTTTGGTTTCGATTTGGAGAAATTTTATCCAGAGTTGTGGCGTGAGCGTCAAGAAATGATGCGTGATTTGGACAAAAAGCACACTATGCAGATGTTGCAAAAAGGGATAGACCAAGGGATGTATCGAAGCGACTTGGATGTAGAGGCTACATCAATATTGTTTTCGAACATAATAGAGGGTGTGTTTAGAGATTTGACAATGATGAGTGTGGCGCAACGAGTGGATTATGTGCTTGATATGTTGGTGAGAATGATATGTAGCGAAGAGGGGATGGCATATTATTTGAAATTGAGAGAATAAGTAGCAATAATAATTTAGATAAAATATACATTAAATGAAAAAAAGAATTTTAAGTTTATTAGGTGGGGTGATGATGTGCCTCGCGTTGATGGCTCAAGCTAATGATTCGCAAAAAGAGTTGCGACTCTCATTGGCTGAGGCTCGTGATTATGCTTTGGAGCATAATCGTACATTGCAAAATGCCGATCTTTCGGTGCGTCAGGCTTATGCGGCACGTTGGCAAACAATTGCATCAATGTTGCCACAAGCAGATATGTCGCTTGGTTTGAACTATACCGATGCAAAGATGAAGTTTTCTATGGGAGAAGGCATGGAGATGAATCGTGATATTGAAAACTTGGCAGGTTCGTTGGGCGTGAGTGCTTCGATTGCAGTGAATGGTCAGTTGATTATGGGTGCGCTTATTAACAACACGGCTATCGAAATGCAAGATATCAACAAACGCAATTCGGAACTTGATGTAGTTTCTAATGTAGAGACATATTATATAACAGCGCTTGCGATGGAGAAGACAGTTGGTCTTTTGGATAAATCGATGGTTGACTTAGAAAAACTCTATGAAATTACAAATAATTCGGTAGTGGCAGGTGTAGCAGAACAAACTACTGCAGACCAAATCAAGGTGCAAGTGGCGAGCATGCGTAGTGCAATCAACTCAACAAAACGTTCGTTGGAGATGATTTATAATGCATTGGCATTGCAAATGGCTGCTGGCGCAGACGTGAAATTGGTGTTGACTGATGAGTTGGATAATGTATTAAATGTTGAAGAGGCATTGAATCTTTTGTCGGCAGATTTCAATTTGTCAGGTAACTACAGCTATCAATTGGCAGAGAAAAATGTTGAGATGGCAAAACAAAATGTGATTATGGCAGGTTTGGCATACGTGCCAACACTTAGTGCGTTTTATCAATATACTTCACCAAGTAAATATTTTACAGGTGAAGCAGCAATGGAACAATCGATGGGTGTTGTAGGTTTGCAACTTTCTATTCCATTGTGGTCAAGCGGAAAGCGTGCGGCTGCGATTACAGAAAAGAAATTGGCACGTCAAGCTGCTGAAAATTCATTGGCTGATGCGCGTGATGGTTTGATGGTGCAACACAAACAATTGCGTTATAATCTTTCGACAGCATACGAAGATTTTGATACTCAAAAATTGAATATTGATGTATCGCAACGCGTATTTGAAAGCACATCTAACAAGTTTGAGTATGGTCATGCTTCGGCGCTTGAACTTACAAATGCAAGTATGACATTGCTTACAGCACAAAGTGATTATGTACAAGCAATTCTTAATCTTGTAAATGCACAAATTGAACTTAAAAAACTTTTGAATAAATAATTAAGAGTATTATGTCGTAAGTCGTAAGTCGTAGGACTTTGATTTTTACGAATTGTTTTAGAAAATAATAAGTAAAAAAATAAATACAATGAAAAAGTTTTATTCTATTGCTGCTATTTTGTTTGCAGTATTGACCACATTCACTTCGTGTGGTTCTAAAGAAGATGCTAAGGCTGTAGATGCAACTGCAGAGCGTATCGAAAAGGTGAAAGTGCAAAAAATGGAAACCTCAACTATTACACGTGAGGTGGTGCTTAGTGCAACATTGCAAGGTTATGAAACACAAAATGTTGCTCCATCGGTGACTGGTAAAATTGAGAAAATCTATGTAGAAGAAGGTTCGAAAGTGCGTCAAGGCGACAATCTTGTTCGTATGGACGAATTGCAATATAAAACAGCGAAACTTACATACGCCAATCTTGGTGTAGAATTGGCACGTGTTGAGGCTCTTTTGAAAACAGGTAGTGCAACTCAACAATCTTACGATCAATTGAAACTTTCGTATGATCAAACAGCAGAGAATATCGACTTCCTCGAAAAAAACACATACGTAAAAGCTCCATTCGATGGTGTTATTTCGGCTAAAAACTACGAAGATGGTGAACTTTATGGTGGACAACCAATCTTGGTGCTTACACAAATTTCTACGCTTAAAGCAGAAATTGCAGTTCCAGAACGTTTCTTCCCAATGGTGAAAGCAGGCATGAAACTTGATGTTCGCTCAGAAATCTATGGTCAAGACCAAGTGTTTGCAGCAACAGTAGAACGCGTGTTCCCAACAATCGACCCAGCTTCGCACACATTCACAATCAAAGTGAAAATCCCTAATGGCAATGATATGCTCCGTCCTGGTATGTATGTAAATGCTAAATTGTTCCTTGGCGAAGAAGAGGTAATCGTAGTGCCTTATCAAGCAGTGTTGAAACTTCAAGGTTCTGACAATCGTTATGTTTATATAAACAATGGTGGTGTTGCTAAATATGTGTCAGTAGAGCTCGGACAACGTTTCGACGACCAAGTGGAAATTATCTCTGACGAAATCAACCCTGGCGACGAACTTATCGTTACTGGTCAAGCTCGTTTGGTGGATGGTGTTAAACTTGAAATTGTAAAATAACTTCTAGTACAAAGTAATGAGTCGTAAGTAGAAAGACTTATACTATTTTTCTTACGACTTTTGTTTTACTACTTACTACTAAAAATCTAAATAAAATGAGTATATATAAATCGGCGATTAACAGTCCTATTACCACAGCGTTGGTGTTTGTGGCTGTGATGATATTAGGTGTATTCTCATATATGAGATTGCCTATCGACCAATTTCCAGAGATGGAGCCACCATATATCTCG
>JAZLEE010000274.1:0-14954 GCA_045615085.1 Candidatus Aphodosoma sp.
GGCGATATGGACTTCAAAGTAACAGGTACTCGCGATGGTATCACTGCAACACAAATGGACATCAAAGTCGATGGTCTTAGCTACGAAATCCTCGAAAAAGCTCTTCAACAAGCTCGCGACGGACGTATGCACATCCTCGACAAAATCCAAGAAACTCTTGCAGAACCACGTCCAGACCTCAAACCACACGCTCCACGCATCGTCACTATGATGATTCCTAAAGAACTCATCGGTGCCGTTATCGGCCCTGGTGGTAAAATCATCCAAGGCATCCAAGCCGAATCAGGTGCAGTGGTTACTATCGAAGAAGTTGAAGCAGGTGGCCGCGTAGAAATCGCAGGCACTAACAAAGCCCAAATCGACTCTGCAATAGCTCAAATCAAAGCTATCGTAGCAATCCCAGAAGTAGGCGAAACTTATACATCTAAAGTTAAATCTATCATGGCTTATGGTTGCTTCGTAGAGTTCATGCCAGGCAAAGAAGGTCTCCTTCACATCTCAGAAATCGACTGGCGTCGTTTCGAAACTATGGAAGAAACTGGCATCAAAGAAGGCGACACAATCGACGTAAAACTTCTCGAAATCGACCCTAAAACAGGCAAATTCAAACTCTCAGCTAAAGCATTGAAAGAAAAACCTGAAGGTTATGTAGAGCAAGAGCGCCGTCCTCGCCCAGAGCGTGCTGACCGTGGCGAACGTCGTCCTCGTCCTGAACGCGGCGAACGCCGTCCTCGCCCAGAGAACAACGAACGCCCAGCAGAACAACCTGCAGCTCCACAAAACAACGAAACAATCGAATTCTAATTCATATCAATAAAGTAGAGACGCAATATATTGCGTCTCTACATTTATTATAACACACCATAATTCATTATAAACCAAAATTATGGACCGAAGGTCTTTAAGCCTTTAGGCGAAAAAATTATGAACCGAAGGTCTTTGAGCCTTTAGGCGAAAAAATTATGAATTATGAATTAAAAAAAGCCTCCATAGTTTAATGGATAGAATGTGGGATTCCGGTTCCCTTGGTTGCGGTTCGATTCCGCATGGAGGTACAAAACACGACAAAAAAACACAACAAAAAAGTGGTTAACTCACTTGGTGAGTTAACCACTTTTTTTATTATCAATATCACAACGATTATTTCACAAGCTTAAATTTATAAGATTGATAAACTTTATAATCATCGCAATCCGATTTCTTAGAAGGTTTATTTGCCACCCACACAACGATAGATACGTTTTCTGGCACATATTTGCTACTAAGCACTTTAGAAGCTGTAAATTCAAAAGTATTACCACTACCACCAACCAAAGTACCAAGAATAGAAGCCAAACCATCACGGCAAACATGGTTATGCAAATATTTACCTGCAACACCAGCTTGTGTACCTTCAAGGTTATCTTCCAACAATGCAATACCTACAGCCAAACGTTCTCTATCTGCGATTTCAGCCAAGATATCACCCTTAACTGTTACCGATAAGTTACGAGATGTAGCATCAAATGTATGTTGTACATCAAGTGCAATTGGCGACATATCCGATTGCATCAAACGGAAATAATCATCCAACACACCACGTGAAGCTACTTCATTCACAGAGAAGATAGGACCACCAGTTGCTTGTGAAGTAGTAACACCCACAGCCAAAAGATTTGTACGGTCAATCATCAAACCAGGAGCATAAGTCATAGTTGTGTTATAGAACAAACTTGCAACTGAGTCACTTTGATTTGAAGTATATTTACCTGCGTTATAACCAGCATGGTGAGCCATCCAAATGAATTTTTCCTCACCAACTTCTTTAATAGCAGCATCAATATAATTATGACCTGCAGGACAGTTAGAGCACATATCACCTGTTGTATTTTCAAGAAGCACAACACGGTCAACCAAGTTGTCAGCCACTATTGTTTTCACAACAATTGTATTATCTGCTGTATTATCATCAGTCTCTACGCCATTCACGTTTTCAACTGCATATTCAACATTGATAGTTCCTGCTTTAGGCAATTTCACGCCATTAACAAAGAAAGTATATTTCTCACCACGTTCAAGAGCAGATTCCAAAACAATGTTTTCTACATGATACTCATTTTTGTCCGATTTCACAACAAAATCAAAACTATTCAATGGGCTCAATGCCTTGTTTTCTACAGTTGCAACAAGTGTATAAGCATTATTTGGTTTCACATATTCAGCAGTCTCAATTGCCACCAAAGCAGCATCATTTTGTGGCATATTTTCACCAGAAATGATACATTTAATACACATGTTACCCAATTCTGTATGTTGAATCCAACGACGAGAATCGCAGTCATAAATATAACAACCAGCCTTAGTTGGTGCTTGAGAACCATCACAACCAATAATCAAGCCATTTGCTTCAATTGTATAACCGAAATAAAGGTCATATGTATTTGCTGTCAATTTATAATACGGCGACATCAACATTGTATTCCAATCTTTCAATTTAATATCACCAGTATAATCTTGGCTCCAAATATTCTCACCATCCAATTCTTCTCTAATCCAAAATTTCAAGTTCGAATATTCAGTCGAAACTGCATTATTATCCATACCATGCAAACCAACCGACATCTTAATGACACGATTTTTAGCAAAAGCTCTAAGTTGTGCTTCTGTCAATTTAATCGCTGCCGATTGCTCATAAACAGTAGAAGAATAATCCTGTCCCAATGCTGTGAGAATTGTATCCTCACAATATTGCATAGCAAATTGAACTGTTGTATCCAATTTGTCATCTGGCGTATCAACTGTTGTTTGCGGTTGATCAGGACCACAAGACACAAACAAAATAGCTACAACAGCAAAAAGAATTTGTTTCAAATTAAAATTCATAACTAAAAGTGTTTTTTATAAAATTATTGAGCAGGAACTGCTTCTTTTTCGTAAACAAAGTTCAATGTAAATGTAAGTGATTCAGTACCATTAGACACAGTGAATACACCTGAACAATTAGCAGACTCTTTACCATCTACGCGAAGGTGCATAGCCAAATCTTGCTCTTCACCGCCACCAATTGTACCAACTTCCCAAGTTTGTTCTGCTTGACCATTACCCATCATACAAACAGAAACGCAGAAAGATGGAATATATGTAGCATAATCATAGTTACGCACTTCTTTCACTGTGAAAGTTTGATCCGCACTATTATTATTTTTCAACAAAACGTGAGCAATAAGTTCACCCCATTCATAATGGTCCATAGTTACGTCAATAACATCACCATTTTTAATTTCTGTATCACCATAAGTCAAAGAAAAAGTCATACCAGGATTTGCTGGTGTACAAGCAAAAAATGCTACGGCAACAACTGCCATCAAAAAGAATTTTAAAGTTTTCATAGTTTCCATTTTTTTATTTGGCCCGATAAGCCAATTTGTTAATAAATAATTTAATTACTATAGTTATATTAGTGTGCTCCAGCGCCAAGAGCAATTTCTGCAGCTTGAACCACCTCTTTTGTTTGTGTGTTAATAAGAACAGCAACTACCGAGCAATTGTCAAGCACATATTTTGCATCAACAGCAAAAGTACAAGCCACCTCTTTTGCTTCAGTCAAATTACCAAGTTCTTCACCCCACAAACCATTCAATGCACCACGGAACACATGGTTATGCTCATAATTATTCACAGAAGAGTGACCCATTTTTGCATCCGGATGTTTTTCCAAATAAGAAGCTTTCAATGTCTCAGCAATTGATTGTGGACCAACGATGCCACTCTCAACCAACCAATATTGCAACGAAACTTCATAATCCATTGTTGCTTGTGGTTCAAGTTGAGCTACCACTGTATGATTGCCATTTTCAACCGAGTGATTCAATTTCACCAAACAATCTGGAGCAATTTCTCTTTGAGCAAAAACATTTGCAGTCCATGTTGTACTACCAAGCAAATATGTATTATTAAACTTACGTCCATTAATAACACCTACTGGCAAACCTGTACTAACCGAACCACCATAATAAGAAAGATACTCCATTGCCTCTTTCGAGCGAAGGTCTACTTCTGCAATCATAGGGTCTGTGTATGCAATACCTTCTGGGTGCATACCCACAACTACAATATTCTCTGGAACCAAATCAATCATCTCATGCGCAACCATAGCCGCACCTGGACAGTTCACACAACGATTCCCTGTAAATTCAATCAACAATACCGTACGGTCAGAAGGATTAAGCGGAACCTCAACCAATCTATCATCTTCCGGTACAACATCGCAAGCAGCAAACACAACTACTACTGCTGCCAAAAGAGTAAAAATAAAACCTTTTATTTTCATAATTCAGACAAATTGAGGATTAGAAACTAACACTATAAGACAACGACAAACCTTTCGATGCAGGCACATAACGGCAAACACCACCCGAGCAGTTATAACCTGCACGTGTACGGCCATAAGCCAATTGCACACGGTGTGTACCCCAGTTGTATGATGCAGCCACTTTATAATAGTGTTGTTTTGTCTCATCAATATTATAAAGATCCGAAACTTCAATCATTGCTTGTTGGAACAACGAAATTTCATACAATGCATAAACCCATTGACCGCGGTCTTGACGAGTAAACAAATACTGCAACTCACCACGCATACCAATGTTTTTCGATGGTTTATATTTCAACTCTGCAATAGCAATATGCGAATTTACGATATCAGCAGGACGAGAACCTTTGAATGAAGATTCAAAACCATGACCCTCAACGATTGCTTGATTGTATTGTTGGAACATATACAACGCAGTCATAGAGAATGTTTTTGTAAATTTCTTAGCAAATTCCAAATGCACATCAAGATAATATGTTTCATCTCCCATAGCAAAGAATGGAGATTCATAACCATTTGTACCTTGCAAAGTTCCAGTCGCATTCACCTCAAGCGGATCTGCTTTGATACCACGGATATAAGTACCATTCAAACGGAAACTTGTACCATATTTACCACCCATTGGTGTCTTACGTTTGAAAGTATAACGAGCCTCTGCTTGGAACGCCCACTCACCACGTGCTGCTGGCGTACCATATTGTGTTGCATATGGATACATAGCCGCAAGCGCATAAGTATGAGTCATAGAGAATGCTGGCATATGGTTAATAAAGCCACCAATACCCGAACCAGTACGATCCGAACGGAACGACATATTTTCAGAGCGTTTTGCTTGAAGCAAGAAACTCATACCACGTTGAGAATACGACAACGACATCATCGCAGCAGTACCAGGTTTGTAGATATAACCATTATCTGCCGATGGGTCATTTGCTTTATATGCATACTCTACCAAAGCATTCCAGCCACCTTTTTGAAAACGCACACGAACATCACCTGCACCAACAAATTGAGGCAAATTAAGTTTATACAATGGGCTTGGTTGAATCACTTCGTCTGGGTCATATTTGCTTACATACGACGCACCAAACAAAAGGTTATATCCACCATCTTGCATTGCTTTCGACCATTCATCAATATTCAATTCAAGGTCTGCACCCATCACTGCACCTTGCGAATAATCAAAACCAAATGCATTATCCATTCCATAATTGAAATACTTACGTTGCATACCTCCAAGGGCTTTCAAGCGAATACCTTTGTATGGAGTAAACACAAAGCGAGCACCACGCAACGAATTATCAACACCAAGAGGACGATCCTCGTATGCACGGAAAATCAAACCAGAACCAAATTGGTCATACACGTTACCAACTGTTGCTTCAAACCATTTGTATTTACCTGTTACAAAGACATTTGGCAAACCACCACCAGCAAAATTATCTTCAAAACCAGGAAGTGGAGCATGCAACAATTCAAGACGTGCACCCGCTGTCACATACTGACTTGACAACGACAAGTCAAGATATGAATTACTAACATACGGACCATTATACTCTGTTGCGCCAATCACGCTATCAAGCTGACCTACAAGACCCTCAGTTTGAAAGTTCCCTTTCAACGTAACGCCCCCGCCATCAGCTTTTGCGATAGCAGGGTGTACTAATAATGCGGCAAATACTATGCCGATTATAATTTTAAATTGTTTTGTCATTTAAGTAATTTCGTAAACTTGATTATTTAATAAGTTCGCGCACTTTTTCAATAAGGTGTTGTTCCGAACCGTCAACATAACCCGAACGACGGTCTACAATTTTACCTTTACCATCAATTACAAATACTGTTGGAACTGTACCATTCACATTCATTGCACGGTTGAAGTCGCCATTTGGGTCAAGCAACACTTCATATTCCCAACCTTTTGCATTAACAAGTGGTTTAACTTTATCAACGTTTTGACCTTGGTCAATTGACACAGCGATCACTTTTACGCCTGTTTCTTCTTCCCAATCTACGATTTGTTCGTGGATTGCATCAAGTTCACGTTGGCATGGTTTACACCAAGTAGCAAAGAAACTAATGATAAATGGTTTACCATCATTGTTCAACTTAGCAGTGTCTACTGTTTTACCATCAATGTTTTTAAGCATTACTGATGGGATTTGAGCAAAACAGCCAACGGCCATCATTGCTACCATAATTAAAGCAAATGTTTTTTTCATAATTCTAAATTATTTTGTGTTTTGTATTATCTTAGACTATCAAAATATCAAAAAGTAAAATCGGAAAACAAAGTTACCACTTTTTTTCGATATATACAACTACTATTTTTTCACAAAAACTTTTATATAATCTATCTCAAAGTCTGCTTCTCCGCCCTTATTACCCTCTGGGATAAACGAGTTAAACATCGGATACATAGCCTCTTGCGGCATATAGTTCGATGTGCGGAACACTTCCAAGTCATTAATATACCATATCAATTCTTTTTCATTCCATTCAAATGAATATATGAAAAATTTAGATAAATTAAGACCTTTTATGCGAGTAGAAGTATAGTTAGTTTCGAATTTCGAGCTCCAATAAAGACCAACTTCCACCTCTCCTTTATCTACTTTACAGATATTGATATGTGGAGTTTTTTCATCGCCTTTCAACGACAATGCGTGCAAAACACCTTTCGCACCATCAAAGCGCATTTTTGCTCTATAAAGACCACCTTTCTGACACACTGCATTACGACCATGAATCACATCTGATGTATAATCAAACTCTTTTTGAACAAAGCCTTTTTCAGGATGCCATGCAAGCGCATCTTTCTTTTGTTCTTTTGTAACAATATGCAAATTACCAGCTATAACTGTCACATTATTACCATTGTTATTTGCTTGTTGTTCATTCACAAATGAGTGTTTACCAACAAAAGCCGGGCTCTTATAATGGAAGCCAACATCCCATTTCGACGAATTCAATGAGTTCCAACTGAAATTATCTTCAAAAGTCAACTCATAACCTGCTATTGTAGCAAAATCTTCAATCTTATGTTTAAGATAAAAACGAATATCTTCATTATCTGCCAATTGATGGAAACGGCACTCTGTTTGATACTCTTTTGTAGTTTCCCATCTCTTAGCATTTGACCAAAATTCATTACTTTTTTTGAATTCTGGAGTATTCACCTTTTCTTTCAATTCCAAATACTCTTTCACAACATACGAATCGTGGAAACGAGTATAGATTTTATATTCATCCGATTTTTCGAATTTTTTCAATCGTGTTAACTCTGGCGATTTCTTCACCAAATCATGATTTGCCAACGACACAAACTCTGGCGTAGCCTTAAATGCCAAATAATCAGCCAATTCTTGAGAAGCCAAAACTCTAAAATACAATCTAAGTTTATCATCGCCATCCAATTTTTTAAACTTCACCATATCACGATACTCTTGTGTATCTTTATATTTACGACTCACAAGCGTACGTTTCATCTCCTTAAATTCCGAAGATTTCACTTGATCATATAGAGCCTTATACTCTTCCAACTCTTTCGATTCACTAATCAAAAGATAACGTTTATAATCTTCCGATTGTTGTCTAAGTTTTGCTTCATATTTGGCAGTTGACATCAATCCACCAAATAAACTTTTCCAATAGAGATTCATAGATTAGATTCTTTATAACGAGCAATGAGAAAAAACTTTCAATTATTCTCCACTCTCTGTTATTATGTTAATTAGTTCTTCTAAATTTGTAGCTATACTAAAATTTGCGTTGCGTTGGAATTTATAACCCAAACCCTCATGTATAATGTGCTCTATCTGAAGCAACAATCCTTCCCAAAAATTATCTGGATTATACAAGATTGTCGGCTTATCATGTTCGCCCACCATACATGCCGATACTGTGTCAAACATTTCATCCAATGTCCCAAATCCACCAGGCAACACCACAAATACATCTGCATATTCCTTCATCATCGTCTTGCGCTCTGCCATATCTCCCACAACAAACAGCTCTGTTGGCAAATCACTCTTACGACCTTTTTCAATGATACAATCTGGTATTATACCCACTATATCACCTTCAGCATCCGCTGCTCCTTGTGCCACAGCCGACATCAATCCTCCAGTAGCACCGCCATAAACAAGCGTATGCCCCTTTTCTGCCATCCACTTGCCAAATTCTGCAGCTTGTTGCTTATATTCATCGCGAACTTGATCCGACGACGAGCAATATACACAAATATTCATATCTATTAGATTTCTCCTGCTTGAATTTTAGCATGCATACTTGCAGCTGCACGACGACCATCACCCATTGCCAAAATCACAGTTGCACCACCGCGAACGATGTCACCACCTGCAAAAATTGTAGGGATAGACGATTGCAATGTATCTTCACCCACTTCAATAGTACCTTTGCGAGTAACAGCCAAACCTTCGATAGCACTTGGAATCAATGGGTTTGGTGATACACCCACACTCACGATTACCTCGTCAACATCGATTGTTTCAATTGCGCCAGGGATTGGTTCTGGTTTGCGACGTCCCGATGCATCTGGTTCGCCCAACGCCATTTTTTGAAGCAACATTTGCGACACACGACCTTTTTCTGTACCTTTATATTCAATTGGGTTATGCAATGTCAAGAATTCAACACCCTCTTCTTTTGCGTGTTTCACCTCTTCAAGACGTGCTGGCATCTCTTCTTCCGAACGACGATAAACAATCATAGCACGTTCTGCACCAAGACGTTTAGCCGTACGCACCGAGTCCATAGCAGTGTTACCACCACCGATAACTGCCACATTTTTACCCTTCAATACTGGTGTATCTTTCTCTGGTTTAGCCGCACCCATAAGGTTTACACGAGTCAAATACTCGTTCGACGACATAATACCAATCAAGTTTTCGCCAGGGATATTCATAAAGTTAGGAAGACCTGCACCCGATGCCACAAACATAGCACGAAAACCATCTTCTTTCAATTGGTCATAAGAAATTGTTTTACCTACAATACAGTTTTTGATGAATTTCACACCCATTTTCTCAAGGTTGCAAATCTCAACATCAACAATATTATTAGGCAAACGGAATTCTGGAATACCATATTTCAACACACCACCGATTTCGTGAAGTGCTTCAAACACAGTTACATCATATCCCAATTTAGCCATATCGCCTGCAAACGAAAGACCACAAGGGCCCGAACCCACAACTGCAATCTTAATACCATTCGAAGCCGCAACTTCTGGTACAGCCATCTTACCACTATTACGTTCATAGTCTGCCGCAAAACGTTCAAGATAACCAATTGCCACTGCTGATTTACCAGTTTTTGTGTGAATACATTTGCTTTCGCATTGACGTTCTTGAGGGCACACACGACCACACACTGCTGGCAATGCCGATGTTTGTTTCAACACCTTAGCAGCTTCAAGAATTTCGCCACGCTCAATATTTTTAATAAATGTAGGAATATTAATGCTTACAGGGCAACCTTGCATACATGATGGATTTGGACAGTCAAGACAACGTTTTGCCTCCAACAAAGCCTGCTCCATAGTAAGACCTTGGTTCACCTCTTCCGAATTTTTGCTACGATATTCACCTTCCAACTCATTCATCTTCACGCGCTCAATAGCCATACGCTCTTTTGGTTTCATTGCTGTGCGCAACTCTTCGCGCCAAGCCTCATTTCTTCTTTCCATATTATTTTTTGAAATTTTCAAATGATTCTACTTCCTCTGTTTTATATGCCGAAAGACGCATCATCATCTCGTCAAAATCCACTTGATGAGCATCAAATTCAGGACCATCCACGCAAACAAACTTAGTTTGACCACCCACAGTCACACGACATGCACCGCACATACCAGTACCATCAACCATAATAGTGTTCAACGAAGCAACTGTTGGAATCTCATATTTTTTAGTCAAAAGTGTCACAAACTTCATCATCACTGCAGGACCAATAGTCACACACAAATCCACTTTTTCGCGGTTAATCACCTCTTCAACGCCTTGAGTGATAAGACCCTTATTTCCATACGAACCATCGTCTGTCATAATCACCACCTCGTCGCTATATTCGCGCACTTGTTCTTCGAGAATAATAAGATCTTTTGTACGACCTGCCAACACCGAAATCACACGATTACCAGCCTCTTTCATAGCTTTGATAATAGGCAACATAGGCGCAACACCTACACCACCACCAGCGCATACCACTGTACCGAAATTTTCAATATGCGTAGCCTTACCAAGAGGACCAACAAGGTCAAGCACTTCATCGCCCACATTCAAGTTACACAACTTAGTCGACGAAACACCCATTTTTTGCACAACAAGTGTAATTGTACCACGAGCAATGTCCGAATTCGCAATAGTCAAAGGTATACGTTCGCCGTCTTCGTCAACGCGAACAATCACAAAGTGACCCGCTTTACGCGATTTTGCAATAAGTGGAGCCTCAATCTCCAACATCACAACATTCGCAGAGAAATGTTCTTTTTTTACAATTTTGTTCATTTCAATATCTTATTATATCGATTTAATATATATTTTCTACATTATACTAAAAATAGTAACGCTCACATCACCACACAACACACCCCTCGTAGATACTATCCTTCAACTTGCAAAGGTAATAAAACTTTTTTTATTCTACAACATTTTTTACAAAAAATCACTAAAAAACCAAAAAATGCCATCACTACAACCAAAACCACCTACAACCAAACCAACAAAGAACCTACCTTCTACGAAGGATATACGAAGGATAAAACTAGTAGCACCCGTCACCCCAAAAAAACAACATTACCCCCACACAATTTGTATATCTTATTTTTTTTTAATATCTTTGCATCTCTAAAACTATATCCAACTATGAAACATTTTCTCTCACAACACATCGCACGTACACTCATCTTCGCACTACTCATCTTTTCTCTATTCGCGTGCGAACGAAACCATAACACCGCACCCCAAAACACCATTCTCTTCTTTTTTCCTTGGTCAACCAATCTCACTCACTATTTCGAAAACAACATCTATTGTTTCGAAAACGCCCTCAATAAGAAGGATTTACAAAACAACGATATCTTCGTATTCATCTCAAAATCCGAATCCACTGCATTTTTCTATAAAATCAAAAACATCAAAGGCTCTATCACTCACGACACTATTGCCCGCTTCTCCGACTACAACTACCATTACACCTCCATCGAGGGCCTTTCACAAATACTCACTCTCGCCAAATCCGACAATTCTAACTTTTCACTCATCATCGGCTGTCATGGCGACGCTTGGATTCCTGCCTCTGACATGAAACGCTCTTTTGGTGGTACAAAAATCGAATCTCGCATCGACATATCCACCCTATGCCAAGCCCTCAAGCAAACCAACATCACAGCCGAATACATTCTCTTCGACGATTGCTACATGTCTTCTATCGAAGTTGCTTACGAACTACGCAATGTCTGCAACCATTTAATAGCCTCTCCATCCGAAATCATGGCTGCTGGCATGCCCTATTCCGACATAGCCAACGACCTAATCAACACGCCAAACTACGAAGCTATCTGCTCCGAATACTACACCTACTACGCCAGCAATCCTTCTACCCCTTATGGCGCAATTGCCATAGTCAAGTCTTCCGAATTAGACTCTCTCGCCAATATCACCAAGCGCCTAAATATCAACTACACCAACCAAAACATCCAGTTCTACGACGCCTACAATCCTCACATTTTCTACGACCTTGGCGACTACATCAACACTTCTTGCTCCGAAGAGAATCTAAAAGCCGAATTCTTCTCTCAACTCAACAAATGCGTCATTCACAAAGCCACCACTCCAACTGTATATGGCTACAATTATGGCGAAATAAAAATAAACAACTTTTCTGGCGTTTCTACCTCTGCGCCAAGCACAAACCCCAAATGTACATCCTACCAAGAAACTGCATGGCACAAAGCCACCCACTAACCCACTACAACTCACCAATATTCTATGATAGAGATAACCAACAACGTAAAATTCGGCGACAATAGCCGATTTGCTCTACTCGCTGGCCCTTGCGCCATCGAGTCCGAGTCTATGACCCTCGATGTTGCAGCCGAGCTCAAAGATATTTGCTCTCGACTCAACATTCCATTTATATTCAAATCCTCTTTCGACAAGGCCAATCGCACATCTGTCTCATCCCCTCGTGGCATAGGCATCGAGCGCGGACTACAAATCCTACAACGTGTCAAAAACGAACTCAACCTCCCTATCGTCACCGACGTGCACGAGTCATGGCAATGCCCTATCGTTGCCGAAGTTGCCGACATCCTACAAATCCCCGCTTTCCTTTGCCGCCAAACCGACCTTCTCATTGCTGCGGCAGAAACCGGACGTGCCATCAACGTCAAAAAAGGCCAATTCCTCGCGCCTTGGGACATGCACAACGTTGTCGAAAAACTCCGTTCCACTGGCAATCAACGCATTATAATCTGCGAACGTGGCACCTCATTCGGCTACAACAATCTCGTTGTCGATATGACCGGTTTGGTCGAAATGCGCCAATTCGGAGTCCCAGTCGTATTCGATGCCACTCATAGCGTACAAAAACCTGGTGGTCAAGGCGGCATCACTGGTGGCAACCGCGACATGGTTCCTCACCTCATGCGCGCAGCCCTCGCCGTTGGCGTCGATGCCATTTTTGCCGAAGTCCACCCCGACCCCGACAAAGCCTTCTCCGATGCTGCCAATCAAATCCGCCTATCCAACATCGAAAACATCCTTCGCCAATCTATCCAAATCGACAACATCATCAAAGGCATCAATCAATAATCCATCACTCCCTACCCTACAGCAACCTTCAAGCAACCTATGCCGAAGTAGAGTGACATCATAAAACATTTTTTTACACACAATCCCAACAACAAATACTACTACCATGACCTGGAAAGAACGCAGCAAACAAATATTCGAACAAGAAATAACCGAATTCCAACGAATAGCAAACCTCCTCGACGACGAAATAGACCAAACCGTTGAAATGATATACTCATGCACAGGCAAAGTCGTAATCCTCGGCATTGGCAAAACTGGCATCGTCGGACACAAAATAGCAGCATCTCTTGCCTCTACTGGCACACCCGCTATTTTCGTCAATGCAGCCGAAGCCATGCATGGCGACCTCGGCATGATTGCATCCAACGACATTGCCCTACTCATTTCACATAGTGGCACATCTTCCGAGATTGTCAATATCTGCACACCTCTCAAAAACATCGGCGCACGCATCATTGCCATCACTGGCAATCCAAATTCCGCACTTGCACACGAAGCAGAAATAGTACTCAATGTTCCCATAGAGCGCGAAGTCTGCCCTCTCAACCTCGCCCCCACTACATCAACCACCGCCACCATGCTACTCGGCGACGCCCTTATGGTGTGCCTCATGGAACGACGCCAATTCAAAGCCGAAAACTTCGCCCTATACCATCCTGGTGGAGCCCTCGGCCGCCAACTCCTCTCTCGCGTTAAGCACCGCATGTCAACCAACATTCCTCGCGTCTTATCCGACACATCTTTCAACGATATCATCTACACCGTAAGCGATGGTCGCAAAGGCATGACCCTTGTCTACAATCATGACAACCAACCCGTCGGCATCATCACCGATGGCGACATACGTCGAGCCATACAACATCACGAAAACATAAAATCTCTTACTGCCGAAGAGATCATGACTCGCTCATTCAAACACATCCACCAAGAAGCCATGATTTCGCAAGCACTAGAATTAATGGACATCAACAACATCACATCCCTCGCTGTCATCGACATCCCAAACAGCAACAATATCATCGGCATCCTACACATTCACGACATAATCGATTTCCGATAATCCCCAACCCCAAACAATACCTCAATGAAGTTTAGATGATTTTTTATGTAATTTTAAAAAAAGTGTATATTGACAGATAGACTTCGAAGAATATCGTGAGGAATGAATGGAGACAGAAAATAATATGCATAATATGTATCTTCAATTAGAAACATTAATTAATGTATTTGATATTGATATATCTAATACAGAAAATGAAGTAGATGAAGAAATAATAGAAATGTATAATGATATAGGACGAATGTTATACGGATAATTATAAAAAAATGGAGCAATGTATTTGCTCCATTTTTAATTTATATAGTAAGTTATTTAAATAGGAATTATTCAATATATTTAGGATAATCACATCAAAAAGAAGATAAGCAACGGCAAGCATATATGGAAAAACACTTTTAGAAGGAAACTACAAAGGTAGTTCCTTTTTTTCGTGCATTTTTTTAACTAAAATGGCAGAAAAATTGCACCACTATATTTCGTGCTGTTATGCGTAAAGTGAGAAAATGGAATAGAAAGCAGAAATACATAGAACAAAAATACACCCGTAAGGACCTCATTAATAAGAAATTAGGTATATTTTGGTGCATTTTTGGTGCATTTTTTTGGACATAAAAAAAACCTACAAGATTGAATATCAATTTCTTGTAGGCATTTTTGGCGGTATGGACGGGACTCGAACCCGCGACCCCCTGCGTGACAGGCA
>JAZLEE010000275.1:0-3793 GCA_045615085.1 Candidatus Aphodosoma sp.
TCGCCATCGTGACGCGGAATGACGAGATACTCGATTGTTTTCGAGCCGGAGAGTCCCGATTCGCTTGTATTGAAATTGTTAGTAGCTTTTGGCTCGTAGGTTTCGAAGTCTTGTGGGAATTGCAATGCGGGATTTTTCAACATCTTAAGGTTGCCCGAACCTTGCAATTTGAGTGTGATGGTGATTGGTTGATTGGCTTCTACCTCGGTGGCCGAAATTTTGGTTGCGAGCGAGAGTTTGCCCACTACGCCTGAGAAATCGACTGGTCGCGGAGTTGGCAATGGTGCGACTTCGATGTTGAGTTTCGATGTGGCAATTGGCTTCGACACCTCTTGATAGGTATCGAAAAAGTCGTCGAAGAAACTGCGTGGACGCTGTTGTGTAGAGCGCACTCGCACGATGACATCACACGTCATTGGCTCGATGGTGAGTTGACCAGTTTGCTGTGGAAAAAGAAGCACTTTGCGCAAATCGTAGGTGTAGTAGTTTACTCCATCATAATGCTCAGGTTGCATTGTGCGATTTTGTGGCAACTCAATATCTTGCACCAAGAAGCCTTTGAAATCTGGAAACTTAGGCGACTGAATATTAGTCACATCCACTCGCGCATATAGACGATAGGTGAGTTGGATAACCTCTTGTTCGCGCACCTTTCGGCGTGAGATGATTGGACGAATGAAGAGATTGTCAGACGTAATCGATTGCGACTGTTGCACTTGTGCCGATTGTTGTGCGCCTTGTTGCGACGACGTGGTCTTATCTTCGGGCAATACTTTGATATTTACTACGTTAGAGTAATATTTCTCTTTGTTGACTACGATAGTTGCTGCCTGAATTTGGTAGTCACCCTCTTTTTGTGGCAAAAGGGTGTAGGTGTAGCGCACCTCTTTCGACGAGGTCATCTTGCCATTGACCCACGAGGTGCTACTGCTGGTAGAGGTATATGGTCCGGCTATAATCTCGAAACCCTTGACTTCGGGTATATGCAAGTCTTTACCATTCTCGTTGATAGAAAAGACGAGTTGGAATGGTTGTCCCACAATGACACGCTGTGGTGCCGATGCTGTGAACTTGATATCATCGGCATACGCCACCAACGACGCCAAAAGTGCAATTGTTAATATTAATAAGTTTTTTAATTTCATATTGTAATATATTTTCTTTGTCTCTATTTCCTCACTCAAACTACCAATCCTTCTCTACGCGATATCGTTTTGACTGTTTGGATTGTTGTTCTTTCACTTTTTCGAGGGTCTCTTTCTCGTCTTGACGCAAGGCTTCGAGTATCTGCTCGGCATTCTCTTTGGTCATACCCTGCTCTTCGGGCTGAGCTTGTTGTTGCTGTTGCTCTTGTTGTTGCTGCTCTTGTTGCTCTTGCTGTTGTTGTTGCTGCTGTTGCTGTTGGTCTTGCTTTTGCTCCTCTTGTTTTTGGTCTTGATTTTGTTGCTGTTGCTGCTGTTGTTGTTGCTGCTGTTGCAACAAGTGCTTGGCATAGGCTAGATTGTAGCGTGTGTCGTGGTCGTCGGGGTTAGCACGCAATGCCTCTTTGTAGGCATCGATGGCTTCGTCGATCTTGTTGGCAGAGGGCAAGGCATTGCCACGATTGTGATGTGCGGCTGCGATGCGACCTTTGTCGTCGCCTGCAAGTGCCGAGGCTTTGGCAAACTGCTCAGCTGCATCTTCGAATTTCTCCTGACGATAGAGCGAATTGCCTAGGTTGAAATTGGCAGCAAAACTCGATCCGTTTTGCTCCAAACCTTTGCGATAGCCCACTTCGGCTTCGACATATTTCTCGTCTTCGTAGAATTTGTTGCCTTGTTTGACATCGCGCCACTCTTTTTGTGCAAAGAGTGCAATCGGTGCAAGGAATAATATCAAAAGCAAATATTTTTTCATCATACTGCGTTATTCAAACCATTTATATTTGTTCAACTGTTTGTTTTGACGGTTGAGGATAAAGAACTCTATTATAAGGATAAACAATGCTATCCAGGCAAAAATGTAGAAGCGGTCGGCATAGTCGGCATATACGGCTGATTGGATTTCGCCTTGTTGCAACTGCGACAACTGCTTAGAGATGGTGCGGAGTGCGATGTTGGAATTGTCGGCACGCACGTAGACTCCGTCGCCTGCTTGCGCTATCTGCTGACACATCGTCTCGTTGAGTTTCGACACTACGACGTTGCCCTCTTTGTCTTTCCAAAACGACATGGTGCCTTGCACTGGGATTGGTGACCCTTGCGGACTACCGAACCCTACGACGTTGACCATGATGCCTTTCTCGCGAGCTAGTTTGGCTGCTGCTACGGCATCGTCCTCGTGGTTCTCGCCATCGGTGAGAAGGATGATTGAGCGACCGATGTCTTTGTTCTCTTCGCCAAACGACTTGATTGCCAAATCGAGCGCTGTGCCCACGGCTGTGCCTGGATTGGCCACCGACTTGGTGGTGATGGTAGAGAGAAACATCTTGGCTGATACGTTGTCGGCCGTCATTGGCAACTGCACCACTGCATCGCCCGAAAAGACGATGAGTCCGACTTTATTATCTGGCATCTGGTCGATGAGCTTAGAGAGCATCATCTTGGCATTCTCGATACGCGATGGGGCTACATCGGTGGCTAACATTGAGTTAGAAACGTCGAGCACCATCATAACTTCGATACCAGTGGTGTCGCTCTTCTCTAGTCGCGAACCAATTTGCGGACGCGCCAAGGCAAAAACAATTAGCACCAATGCCACTACCAATAGATAGAACTTGAGTTGTGGACGGATATAAGATACATTAGGCATCAACGTGCGCAACAACTCGGGATTGCCAAACTGACGCAATCGACGACGTTGCACATAGACACCATAAATGAATAGTGCCACTAGCACAACTACTAGTGATAGTAACCAAAATATGTGTGGATTAGCAAAACGCATGATAGAATGAGGAGTTAGGAGTTAGGAATGAGGAATTTTTGCGATAAGCGAGAGCAGAACGAATTTATTCGATTATGCCGAGCGGAGCAAAAATCACGAACGAAGTGAGTAATCTGTTATCTGTTATCTGGAGATTTTTGCGATAAGCGAGAGCAGAACGAATTTATTCGATTATGCCGAGCGGAGCAAAAATCACGAACGAAGTGAGTAATCTATTACCTTATGGCAAGCGACGCAAAATAGTATTTCGGATTAAGAGTTCGAATACAAGAAGGAAGAATGCAGCCAAGAGATATGGGAAAAATTCTTCTTGTTTTTTGCGATATTCGCGCACTTGGAGTTTGGTTTTCTCCATTTGATCAATCTCGGCATATATCGCACTAAGAGTAGCATTGTCGGTTGCACGGAAATGACTGCCTCCAGTCATCTGAGCTATTTGTTGGAGCACATTCTCGTCGATTTCGACAGGCACATTCTGATATTGTATGCCAAATGGAGTTTGAAATGGATATGGAGCCATGCCATGCTTACCCACGGCGATGGTATATACACGCACTCCCATCTTTTTGGCTATTTCTGCCGCAGTGAGAGGGGCAATGTCGCCAGCATTGTTGGATCCGTCGGTGAGGAGGATGACAACCTTTGATTTGGCTTTGCTATCTTTGATGCGGTCGACTGCACGAGCAAGTCCAAGACCAATAGCGGTGCCATCTTCGATGCCCATTTCGCCAAACTTGACGGCATTGATCAAATTGGTGAGTACGGCATGATCGGTAGTGAGCGGACATTGTGTGAAACTTTCGCCTGCAAATATTACCAAACCCACATTGTCGTCGGGACGGTCGGCTACAAAACGTATTGCTACATC
>JAZLEE010000276.1:0-6885 GCA_045615085.1 Candidatus Aphodosoma sp.
TTTTAGTCAAGATGTGACTTTTGAACGCGTGTTTACGTTTGATTTTTCCTGTTCCGGTAAGAGCGAATCTTTTTTTGGCACCGGAATTAGTCTTAATTTTTGGCATTTGTTTAATATATTTAATTATTAATTAAACGGGGATTTTCCCCTTTTTTGTTATTTCTTAGTTGATTTAGGCGAAAGCATGATAATCATACGTTTGCCTTCGAGAGTTGGCATTGAGTCAACTTTTGCAATTTCTTCGAGGTCGTTTGCGAGACGGAGCAAGAGAACTTCGCCTTGTTCTTTGAAGAGAATCGAACGGCCTTTGAAGAATACGTATGCTTTGACTTTGCTACCTTCTTTGATGAAGCCTTCAGCGTGTTTGAGTTTGAAGTTGTAGTCGTGGTCGTCGGTTTGAGGCCCGAAACGTATTTCTTTGACTACCATTTTCACAGCTTTAGCTTTGAGCTCTTTTTCACGCTTCTTTTGTTGATATAAGAATTTTTGATAATCAACAATACGACAAACTGGTGGTTGGGCATTAGGTGAAATTTCAACCAAATCCATCTCCATTTCCTCAGCAATACGCAATGCTTCGGCTATTGGATACACTTGAGATTCGATATTTTCGCCAACAATGCGAACTTCTTTGACTCCGCGTATCTCATTATTAACGCGGTGTTTGTCTTCGTTCTTTTTTGTAACTTGCTTAGCTATAAGGCAGTCCTCCTAAAAGTTTAGTGAATAATAGTTGTTTGTTATGTCTCTATTTTTGAGCGTGCAAAGATACGACTTTTTTCTGATATACAAAAGTTTTGACGCGACTTTTTTTGAAAAAAGTTGAAAATGTGTATTTTGATGGTAAAAAGGATGGTTATTTGCACTCTTTTATCCAACTTGCTATATCTTTCAAAACTTCCGGTGCGATGGTCTCTTCTATTTGGTAGTATTCGTTTGGCATGCCGGTGTTGCAGTGCTGGAACAAGTGGTTTAAATCTGGATATATTTTTGTAGTCAATTGTTCTGCGGGGATATGTTGTTTCAGAGCACTGATGTTTTGATTGGCTATGACTTGCACGTCTTTGTCGCCATTCAATGCCAATACTTTACAAGTGATTTTCTTCAAAGCATCGGTTGGGTCGTAAGATATAAAGTAGTCAATCCAAGCCTGAGGTTGCAATAGTGCGGCTATGTTACCAGTCATTTGCAATGATAAATTAGAGTATTTGTTTTTCAATTCTCTGATTTTGCTTTCTCTGTCGAATTGTACGTTACTACGTTTGAGGTCGTAAATATCTTTTAGCAATTCGCAGTATGATGTCGCTACGTCGGCTGCTACTCCCGATTTTTCGAGCAACAATCGGTTTTGTTCAATTAATATTTTGTCGCCACTGACTGCTGTGCCTGCAAGACTGACGATGAATTTCAAATCCTCAACTTCGGCACCGAGCATAAAGGCAATGAGTCCACCTTCGCTATGTCCTATTACGCCGATATTCTTCGATCCTCTGTTTTTGAGATAATCAATTGCCGCCAAAGCATCGCTTTTGAACGTTTCTGATGTAGCTGTTGTCAATCCTATAGCATCAGAACCGCCAACGCCACGGTCGTCGTAGCGAAGTGTGGCAATGCCATTACGAGCCAAATAGTCGGCTATTACCCAAAATGGTTTATGCTCCAATATCTCCTCGTCTCTGTTTTGTTGACCGCTACCGCTAATGAGCACAGCCACTGGGGTCTTTTCGTTCATCATTAGAGGTTTAATCAATGTGCCCGATAGTTTGTTGCCATCGGTAGAATTATAGAATATCACCTCTTCTTGTGAATAAGGAAACGGACCTTTAGGTGTTTGAGGTCGATTTACTTTAGTGTTAGGCTTTAATGTCACAGGGAATGTGTAGCCCATTTGGCGTATTTCTCCTACAATTGTAGGTGTGTTGCCATCATTTAGCGTGCCTTCGTAGTCCAATCCTATTGCACTGATGGTTAATGATATTTTATTACTATCCAATTTTATTTTGTCGATAGGCAAATCTTTTGCGCCTTGTTGAGGTACATCGAGAGTGCCCGTGATAGTCGAGTCTTGTTGCGCGAATTTGAATACGAGTGTCAATTCTGACTGTCCTAACGACAATTTGCCTTGCCATTCGCCAGCAAATTGTGCTAACATTGTCATAGGGAATAGCAGACTTAATATAATAAAGGTGATATGTTTCATGGGTGTTCAGTATGATAAAAATAGGCGCATCACGATAAGGTAATGCGCCTATTTAACTCTATTTTGTATAATGTCTGTAGAATTCAGTCACGGCAACGATACCATTTTTGAATACTTCGAGGTCGAAGTTTTCGTTAGGTGAGTGGATTGCGTTGCTTTCCAAACCAAAGCCCATAAGGATAGTTTTCACGCCGAGCACTTGTTCGAATGTCGAAATAATTGGAATTGACCCCCCGCGACGAGCAGCTAAAGGTTTTTTGCCAAAAGCAATTTCAAAACCTGCCTCTGCTGCTTTGTATGCTGGCAAATCGATAGGGCAAACATAGCCTTGACCGCCATGCATAGGTGTTACTTTCACCTTCACGCTCTTAGGTGCGATTGATTGGATATAGTCAACGAATGCTTGAGATATTTCGTGGTGGTCTTGGTTGGCAACAAGTCGGCACGACACTTTAGCGTATGCTTTTGATGGCAATACTGTTTTTGAACCTTCGCCAGTGTAACCGCCCCAAATACCGCAAATGTCAAACGAAGGACGGCAACTATTGCGCTCGAGTGTAGAGTAACCTTCTTCGCCTTCAACTTCTTTTACATCAATTGCTTTCTTGTAGTTATCGAGATTGAAAGGTATGTTTTTAATCATTTCGCGCTCTTCTGTTGGCACTGGCAACACTTTGTCGTAGAATCCAGGAATAGTGATACGACCTTTTTCATCTACCACTTTAGCCAACATTTTGCATAATGTGTTGATTGGGTTAGCCACAGCACCGCCAAAATGACCAGAGTGAAGGTCGCGATTAGGACCAGTAACTTCCAATTCCCAATATGCCAATCCGCGTAGACCTGTTGTAATCGAAGGTGTCTCTTTGCCAATCATACTTGTGTCTGACACGAGGATAATGTCGCTCTTCAACAATTCTTTGTGTTCTTCACAGAATGCTTCGAGCGATGGCGAACCAATCTCTTCTTCGCCTTCGAAGATGAATTTCACGTTACATTTCATTTCGCCTTGGCGCACGAGGTATTCAAATGCTTTTGCTTGTACCATTGCTTGACCTTTGTCGTCGTCGGCACCACGAGCATAGAGGCGACCATCACGGATTTCGGCTTTGAATGGGTCGCTTTTCCACAATTCAAGTGGTTCGGCAGGCATCACATCGTAGTGTGAATACACCAATACTGTTGGGTATTCTTCGCCAATCAATCTTTCTGCATATACGATAGGGTTACCTTTGCTTGGCATCACTTCTGCGCGTTCTGCCCCTGCTGCCAAGAGGAGTTCTTTCCAACGCTCGGCACAACGAATCATATCTTCTTTGTGCTCAGGTTTAGCCGATATCGATGGGATTGCTATCAACGACCCCCATTCTTCTACGAATCGGTCAAAATTTTCTTCAATGTACTGTCTGATTTCCATAATATTATAATTTAATGATTAGTTTTTTGTTTTTTGGATTAGACATAATGACATAAAGACAAATTATTATTTTTTTTCTTACACACGCCTCGCTATGCTTATAGCATATCTTGGCGGAAGAATGACAGATTATAATAAATGTAATTTAAATATGTCTTTAGAGGCGAGATTTTTACAAAGTAAAAAGCAAGCTTTATGTGGAGAAAAAATATGTTCTTATGTCATTCTGTCTAAAAAATTAATCTTAATTTTTCATAGTTAGGCTGATACGTTTGCGGTTGAGGTCCACTTCTAACACTTTTACTTTGATGTGTTGATTTAGGTGGAGCACCTCATCTACCGACGATATTCGGCGGTCGGCTATTTGTGAGATGTGCAAAAGTCCGTTTTCTTTGATGCCGATATCCACAAATGCGCCGAAGTTGGTGATATTTGTCACTTGTCCGTCGAGTAACATACCTTCGTGCAAATCGTTGATTGTGCGTATGTTTGGATCGAAACTCCACTCCTCAATCTGCATACGAGGGTCGCGTCCTGGTTTTTCGAGTTCGCTCATAATGTCTTGCAAAGTTGGAAGTCCCACTTTGTCCGACACATATTTGTTTATATCAATCTGTTTGCGCAATTCTGCGTTGTTAATCAAATCCTCAACCTTTGCACCTAAATCTTTTGCCATTTTTTCGACTAAAGCATAGCGTTCAGGGTGCACTGCCGAGCGGTCGAGTGGATTTTCCGATGCTGCCACGCGGATAAAACCTGCACATTGTTCGTATGTCTTAGCTCCCATTTTTGCCACTTTCAGCAACTCTTTTCTAGACTTAAATCCTCCGTTCTCGGTGCGATAGTCAATGATGTTTTGTGCTAATTTAGGTCCTACACCTGCTACGTAAGTCAACAATTGTTTCGATGCATTGTTCACCTCTACGCCTACCGAGTTCACACAGTTCTCTACGGTTTGGTCCAATGCTTGGCGTAACATTGTTTGGTCCACATCATGTTGATATTGTCCTACGCCGATGTTTTTAGCATCAATTTTCACTAATTCTGCCAATGGGTCCATCAATCGGCGACCAATCGATACGGCACCTCTCACCGTAACGTCGTAGTCAGGAAACTCCTCACGAGCTACTGCCGATGCCGAGTAGATACTTGCGCCGCTTTCGCTCACAACGAACACTTGTGGTGGATATCTAAAGTTTATCTTTTGTATAAATTGCTCTGTTTCACGCCCTGCAGTACCATTGCCTATTGCAATTGCCTCTATTTTATATTGCTCTGCCAATGTTGCTATTTTCTTCATTGCCATCGCAGTTTCACTCTTTGGTGGGTGAGGGTAGATGGTGTCGTTATATAATAAGGTGCCTTGTGCGTCGAGGCACACCACTTTACAACCAGTGCGAAATCCAGGGTCGATACCCATAGTGCGTTTTTGTCCAAGTGGCGCGGCCAAAAGCAATTGTTTGAGGTTGTTGGCAAATATGCGCGTAGCCTCTTTGTCGGCAACCTCCTTGCTTTGGTGGGCAAATTCAGTTTCGATGCTTGGCATCAACAATCGTTTATATCCATCTTTCACTGCATAGCGCACTATGTCGGCAGTTTTATTGTCCGATTTTACGAAAATCTTTTTCAATCTTTCTACTGCTTCATCGTCGTCGATTTCGATATTCACCTTCAACAATTTTTCTGCCTCACCACGGCGCATAGCCAATAGCGCATGCGACGGACAGCGCGATAGTCTATACATTTTTTCGAAATAGTCGCGATAGTTAGCTGCCTCTTCTTCTTTGCCTTTCACTACATGGCTTGTGATAACAGCCTCACGGTCGAATAATCTACGCACTGCATTTCTTGCCGCTTCGCTTTCGCTCACCCATTCTGCAATGATATCTTGCGCACCTTTGATGGCATCTTCTGCCGATTCAACTTTGTCGTTTATATAACGCGTAGCCATGCTATCAATATCGTGGCAATTGCCAGCCATAATTATTTTTGCCAATGGCTCTAATCCAGCCTCTCTTGCTATGGTTGCACGCGTACGTTTCTTTTGTTTATATGGTAGGTATATGTCCTCAATCTCTGTAGCATCCCACGAAGCCTCGATTCTTGTTTTCAATTCATCTGTCAATGCTCCGGCCGCTTCAATAGCTTCAATCACAAACTCTTTGCGCTTGATGAGTTCGTCGATTTTCTCGTTTTCGGCGTAGATAGCAGCAATCTCCACCTCGTCTAATCCACCAGTCGCCTCTTTGCGATAGCGCGCAATGAACGGGATGGTAGCCCCATCGTCGAGTAGACGGAGGGCGCCGAGGACACGCTCTTCGGCGATGTTGAGTTTTTGTGATATAAGTTTTATTTTTTGTTGCATATAATTAATGTGCTATGTAAATGGTGATTTATATAAATGGCGGTTTATATAAATAGTGATTTAGAAAATTATACAAAGATACGAAAAAAATATGGATTGAGGTGTATGTTGAGGTGATTATTTTTTTTTGGGGGGGCGATTAGGATTTTCTAAAATAAAGGCACTTGCAAAGTTGCAAAGTTTGCAAAGTTAGGTTAATTGATTGATTATCTTTGTGTTAAATGGAGGTGGTGTTTTTTGTAGCTAAAACCAATGATAAGGTTTCGTGTTGATAATTAGAGTGTTATGTAGGATTTTGCAACTTTGCCAACTTTGCAAGTTGCAAAGTTGGGTGTTTGTCTTTTGTCCTTTCCAAAAAATAGTAGACAGTTTTTTAGTTATTTTCCTAAATCAATAGACATATTTTCTAAAAATATAGACATATTACTAAATTTATAGTCATCTTTACAGATGTGAAGTTGGGTTGCGCCTAGGTAAATTCAAATAAATTTGGTTTACACTCGGCTTGCACCAACTTTGTAGACTTTGCAAGTGAGTGGTGGGGAGATGACTGTTTCCTTGCTTGAAGGTAGGGTGAAGGTTGCTGTGGGATAGAATAGTAAAATTTTATTACTCAAATATTTGGTAGTTTGGAGAAAAAGTTGTAACTTTGCACCCGATTTTGTGAGGTATGCTCATTTGATAATGAGATGTCTCATAAGTCGCAAATAATCAATAATTTATTAACACAAAATTCTATCGTTATGATGAATCATTATGAAGCAGCTTTCATTTTGACTCCCGTTTTGTCTGATGTTCAGATGAAGGAAGCTGTTGAAAAATTCAAAGGTTTCTTGGTTGCTAACGGCGCCGAAATCGAAAATGAGGAGTTGTGGGGTTTGAAAAAATTGGCTTACCCTATCC